>CALZHV010000019.1 GCA_945787485.1 uncultured Lachnospiraceae bacterium | reverse complement strand
TGTCTTATAAATTATTACAAAGAAAACTAATGTGGATTTACTGTGCTCCGATTTGTGTCGGGGCACGATTAATCTTTAAATAAGATGATAACTATAAGATGATAAGGGAGGTGTTAAGGATGTTTGCTAAAACGATAATATCAATTCACTGGCTTGCTGCTATAATATCTTTGGTGTACGTTATAATTTTGTTTAAAAAGAATCCGTCGTACATACAAAAAATTCTTATTGCAGCATCTATTTCGGGCTTTGTCGGAATTGTAGCGTATCTGATGGAGCTTTTATCGGAAACTAAAGAGGAAGCACTTTTAGCAGCCAGATTTGGATATGTAGGTAAATGTTTTTCAATGCTATTGCTATTGCTGTTTGTAACGGCATATTGTGATGTAAAGTTAAATAAAGTGTTAGTTAACATTCTTACAGTATTTAGTGCCGTTATGCTGGGCATTATACTTACAACGCCATACCATAATCTTTATTACACTACAGTTGATTTTGTTGAAACAAAAGGAATAAAACATCTTGTACTTGGCAAGGGTATTTTTTATTACATTTTCATGACTGTTGTAATGGGAATTTTACTTTCGTACATGTATGTAATGTTTAAGCACGTTATTGTAAATAAAGAAAAAAATGTCAAAAGAGATATTTTGATATGTATTGCAGGTGTCATACCCGGAGTAGGACTCTCTCTTAATTTCCTTCCGATTCTTAAAGGGTATGACCCAACACCTCTTAGCATTTGCGGAGCACTTACCGTATTTACCATAACTGTACTTAAATTCGGAATACTCGACCCATACCAGCTTGCTATTGAGAAAGTTTTTGAAGAAACGGAAAACGGTGTTGTAGTTGTGAATCGTTCCCATGAAATTGTATATGCAAATAAGGTTATATATGATACATTCGAAGAATTAAAGGAACCTCGTTCTTCTAAAAAAATCATTTCAAAATGGCTTGAAAACATGAAAGACAACAATGCATTCATATACACAGTTACAAAGAATAATGTTATATATGAGTTTTCGTGTTCACCACTTTTTGACAGAAGCACAGGAAGTGAAAATAATGTTAATGGGTACATGGCTGTTATGGTAGATAAAACAGAAGAATATAACAGGCTTAAGGAACTTACAAAGCTTAAAGACGAAGCGCAAAAGGCCAATCAGGCTAAATCAACCCTGCTTGCGAATATGTCACATGAGATAAGAACTCCGATGAATGCCATTATGGGCTTTGCGGATCTTGCTCTTGCAAATGATGATATTGATAACGAATCGTTAATGTATGTTTCATATATAAAATCTTCAGCAAAATCATTGCTCGGAATCATAAACAATTTGCTTGATATTTCCAAAATAGAATCAGGTAAGATGGAAGTTGTTGAGGTTGAATACAGCCCGGCAAAAATGTTCCGTGAAATAAAGACGATGATGGAGTCACAGGCAAATAATAAAAAGCTTGACTTCGACATAAATATAAAAAAGGCACTGCCGGGAACCTTGGTTGGTGACAATATCAAAATTAGGGAAATTCTGATTAATATTATTGGAAATGCCATAAAATATACAAAAAAAGGCAGTGTGGAATTAATAGTTGATGTTGAACCAATAGATGAAAGTCGGTTAAAATTCATTATTCACGTTAAGGATACGGGTATAGGAATAAAAGAAGAAAACTTGGAAAAGATTTTCTCAACATTTGAACAGGTTGATAATAAATCAAATTATCATGTTGAAGGCTCGGGACTCGGACTTTCCATTGCCCGTGAAATGGCTGAGCTTATGGGAGGAAAAATTACTGTTCAAAGCGAGTACGGAGTGGGAAGTGATTTCTGCTTTGAAATAATTCAGTCTATTTCGGTGTCAAACGACCTTGAATATGATGAAGCTGAAATAGGAAATCTTGAGATGACTGAAGAAAGTGATATAGGTGAATTACAGGTTAGGGATGTAACTACACTTATTGTTGATGATAACAAGATAAATCTCATGGTTGAAGAGATAGTAATGAAAAAGTATGGAATGAAGGTTGATATAGCTGAATCAGGCCGCGAAGCGATAGAAAAATCAAAGAATACACAATACGATTTGATTTTGATGGATCAGATGATGCCTGAAATGGACGGTATAGAAACAATGCATGCCATAAGGAAAATAAATGATTTATATGACAAAACTCCTATAATTATGGTTACTGCGAATGCAATTGTAGGAGTTGAGGAAGAAATGCTTGAAGATAGATTTGACGGATTTGTTACAAAACCTATCGAAATGGAAAAAATGAGAGGTTTACTTTTACAATTGTTACCAAAAGACAAAATAATAGAAGTTTAATGAGATTTGGAGGTTTGAATGGGTAAAAAAGCAGATTTGCAGAAAGAAGCTTTGAAGGAGCTTATGGAATATAGCGACAAACTCCTTTTGGGAATTCAAAACGTTGTAAGCGAGTTGCGAGATAATAAAAAGCCGGATACGGACGAAATGCTTAATCTTGTAATTCAGGGAATTAATTGGGAGATTGAAGTGTTTAACCATACTGAAGAATTGATAAACAAGGACATGGTGAATGTAGATAAGTCAAAAATGGCAGCTTCAGTAACAAGACTTGGAAAAGTTCTTCAGGAAAAGGATGATATAAAGATTGCAGCCTGCCTTGAAGTGGATTTTGTACCGTTTGTTAAGGCGATGGAGCAGACTGCACGAACAATCTGTGCCTGATTTGTAAATAATACCAAAAAAAATGGTGTTAATTTTGTAAATGATTTTTCAAGTTTACAATATTATTATAAAAAATGCATAAAAGTGTTTAATTTTTTTTAGATTAATGCTATAATATGTACATATTATGCTCAAAGGGGTGACATTATGATTAAGAAGGAAATGATTGCTATGCTTTTGGCAGGCGGACAGGGTAGTCGTTTGGGTGTTCTTACTTCCAAGCTTGCAAAGCCGGCAGTTGCATTTGGAGGAAAATATAAGATAATTGATTTCCCACTTAGCAACTGTATCAATTCAGGTGTTGATACTGTTGGTGTTTTAACACAATACAGACCACTTAGATTGAATCAGCACATCGGAATTGGTATTCCATGGGATTTGGATAGAAATATTGGTGGTGTTACAGTACTTCCACCATATGAAAAGAGCACAAACAGTCAGTGGTATACAGGTACCGCTAATGCAATATATCAGAATTTGGAATATATTGATTACTACAATCCTGATTATGTACTTATACTTTCAGGAGACCATATTTATAAGATGGACTATGAAGTAATGCTGGATTTCCATAAGTCAAGCAACGCAGACATTACACTTGCTACATATTCAGTTCCAATGGAAGAAGCAAGCAGATTTGGTGTTGTAATTACTGATGACAAGGGATGCATTACTGAGTTCGAAGAGAAACCTGAGCATCCACGTAGTAACAAAGCATCAATGGGTATTTACATATTCAATTGGAAAGTACTTAGAGAGGCACTTATAGTTATGAAGGATCAGCCTTCATGTGATTTTGGTAAGCATATCATTCCTTACTGCCATGAAAGAGGAAGTAAGATTTGTGCATACGAGTACAAGGGATATTGGAAGCATATCATCCCATATTGCCATGAGAGGGGCAACAAGATATGTGCTTATGAATATAAGGGATATTGGAAGGATGTTGGAACACTTGGTTCATATTGGGAAGCAAATATGGAACTTGTCGATATTATACCTGAATTTAATTTGTACGAAGAATTTTGGAGAATTTACACAAAGAGCGATGTGTTACCACCACAGTATATAGCACCTGACAGCTCAGTAACAAAGAGTATTGTCGGTGAAGGAACGGAAATATATGGAACTGTTGAAGGTTCTGTTATCGGTTCAGGTGTTACAATAGGTAAAGGCGCAGTAATACGTCAGTCAATCATTATGAATGGTGCTGTTATTGGTGATGGCGCAATTATTGACAAGGCTATCATTGCTGAGGGTGTAAATGTTGGAGAACGTGCACAGCTTGGTGTTGGAGAAGAAGCACCAAATGAATTTGCTCCACATATTTATTCGTTCGGTTTGGTAACAATTGGAGAAAATTCTATCATACCTCCGGATGTAAAAATCGGTAAGAATGTTGCTATATTTGGCGAGACAACGCCTGATGAATATCCGGATGGATTGCTTAAGAGCGGTTCAAGTATTATAAAGGTAGGTGAATAGAATGAGAGCAATTGGTATAATTTTAGCTGGCGGTAATAGTGGTAAGATGGGTGATTTGTCTGCAAAGAGAGCTGTTGCAGCAATGCCAATCGTTGGAAGTTATAGAGCTATTGATTTTACACTTTCAAATATGACCAATTCGCATATTCAGAAAGTAGCCGTATTTACACAATATAATTCACGTTCGTTACACGAACATTTAAATTCATCAAAATGGTGGGATTTTGGTAGAAAACAAGGCGGTTTATATGTATTTACTCCTACAATTACTTCTACAAGTAATTTGTGGTATAAAGGTACAGCAGATGCTTTGTATCAGAATATCAATTTCCTAAAATCAGCACATGAGCCATATGTTGTTATTGCATCAGGAGATGGTATTTACAAGCTTGATTACAACAAGGTGCTTGAAGAACATATTGCAACAGGAGCTGATATTACAATCGTTACAAAAGATATTAATCCGGCAGATGACGATTTGAGCAGATTTGGTATAGTTAAGCTTGCTGATGATAACAGAGTTGTGGGATTTGAGGAGAAACCACTTGTAGCTGAGACAAACACAGTATTCACAGGTATTTATGTTATCAGAAGAAGACAGCTTATAGAACTTCTTGAGGCTTGTGCCGCAGAAGGAAGAACGGATCTTGTAAGTGACATTCTTGTGAGATACAAGAGCGTTAAGAAGATTTACGCATATAAGCTTGAAAGCTATTGGAAGAATATTGGAACTATTGATTCGTATTATAAGACTAATATGGATTTCCTTAACAAAGATATTAGAGATTACTTCTTCAGACAGCATCCGGACATCTATTCAAAGGTTGAGGATTTGCCACCTGCAAAATATAATGGTGAGGCAGTAGTAAACAACAGCCTTATCGCAAGTGGTTGTATAATAAATGGTACTGTAGAAAATTCGATACTTTTCAAGAAAGTTTATGTTGGTAATAATTGTGTAATCAAGAATTCTATAATACTTAACGACGTTCACATAGGGGATAACTCATATATTGAGAATTGTATCGTCGAAAGTAGAGATACTCTTCGTGCCAATACAGTACGAACAGGTGAGCCTGACCAGATTAAGGTCGTGGTGGAAAAGAATTTCAGATATGCATTATAATTAATAAAATAATATATGAAGACAATAGGGGGATAATATGAAAATCACAGATGTAAGAGTCAGAAAAGTGACTAAAGATGGTAAGATGAGAGCAGTTGTATCTATAACTATTGATAATGAGTTTGTAGTACATGATATCAAGGTTATAGAGGGGGAAAAAGGACTTTTCATAGCAATGCCAAGTAAAAAGACCGTTGATGGCGAGTACAGAGACATTGCTCATCCTATCAATTCTGAGACAAGAGACTCTATCCAAAATATAATCTTAGATAAGTATAAAGAGTCTTTGTTAGAGGAAGAATAATTATAATAAATGAAAGGGACTTCTTGTAAGTCCCTTTTTATGAATTATGGAGGAAGCAGGTAATGACGGAAGAAAGCAGCGTTACTGTTACAGAGCTCATTGAGAAAATGAATCTTATTAATCATACACCGGAGATTGATACAGATAAAATATTAATCAAGGATCCGAATATGAATAGACCGGCTGTTCAGCTTACAGGTTTTTTTGAACATTTTGATGCAGCTCGTATACAGATATGCGGAAATGTAGAATATGCATATATTGCCAATATGCATACGGAAGAAGAGAATATACAGATTTTTGATAAATTATTCTCTTACAAGATACCTTGCCTTATATTTTGCAGAAGTCTTGTACCTTATGATTTCATTATAGAAGCAGGCAAAAGACATGGTGTACCTATACTTACTGATTGTGAGGAAACAACATCAGAGTTTGTACATGAAGTAGTAAGATGGTTGCATGTACAATTAGCACCGTGTATTTCAATCCATGCAGTATTGGTTGATGTTTATGGCGAGGGTGTTCTTATAATGGGCGACAGCGGAATCGGTAAAAGTGAAGCTGCTCTTGAGCTTATCAAGAG
This sequence comes from uncultured Lachnospiraceae bacterium, assembly GCA_945787485.1. Taxonomy (GTDB): domain Bacteria; phylum Bacillota; class Clostridia; order Lachnospirales; family Lachnospiraceae; genus Coprococcus_C. Next base: position 11,370 of record CALZHV010000019.1, on the reverse strand, counting down.
AGGACACAGACTTGTATCTGATGATGTAGTCGAGATAAAAAAGGTAAGTGATGAAACTCTTGTCGGAACCGCACCTGAGATTACAAGACATTTTATTGAGCTTCGCGGCATAGGTATTATCGACGTTAAGAGTATGTATGGTGTCGAATGTGTTAAACAGACACAGACAATAGACCTTGTTATCAATCTTGAAGAGTGGGACAAGGATGCAAATTATGACAGGCTCGGAATGGAAGACAGATATGTTGAATTCCTCGGAAACAAGGTTGTAAGTCACTCGATTCCTATAAGGCCGGGTAGAAACATAGCTATTATTGTTGAGTCAGCTGCTGTTAATCACAGACAGAAGAAGATGGGCTACAATGCTGCTCAGGAAATGTATAACAGAGTAACAAGAAATATAGAAAAAAATACTAAAAAATAGGAGAGAAAAGATGGCAAAATATTTGTTTGGTGTAGATATAGGTGGTACAACAGTAAAAATAGGATTTTTTACTGTTGAAGGAGTATTGGAAGATAAATGGGAGATTACTACAAGAGTAGATGAAGGCGGAAAATATATTCTCGGAGATATTGCCGAGTCAATAGAAAAAAAGCTTGCTGACATAAATGTAGATAAATCTGAGGTTGTCGGTATTGGAATGGGTGTTCCGGGACCTGTAAAGGAAGACGGAACTGTACTTAGATGTGTTAATCTCGGATGGGGTGTTTTCAACGTTGCTGATGAGTTGAGCAAGATTACCGGATTGCCTGTAAAAGCAGGAAACGATGCTAATATGGCTGCATTAGGTGAAATGTGGCAGGGTGGCGGTAAAGGCTACAAGAATATAGTAATGGTAACATTAGGAACAGGCGTTGGCGGTGGAATTATCTTGGGAGGAAAGATGCTCTCAGGAGTAAACGGTGCCGGCGGTGAAATAGGACATATTCAGGTTAATGAGGATGAAACCGAAATATGCGGATGCGGCAGAAAGGGATGTCTTGAGCAGTATACATCTGCAACAGGTATAGTTCGTTCGGCAAATATTGCACTTAATAATACAGACAGACCATCAAGTCTTAGAAATGTTCAATACGTATCAGCTAAGGAAGTGTTTGATGCGGCTAAAAATGGTGATGACCTTGCAATGGAACTTGTGGAAAATCATGGAAAATGTCTCGGGAAAGCACTTGCTCAGATTGCATGTGTAGTTGATCCTGAAGTGTTTGTAATTGGTGGTGGAGTTTCTAAAGCAGGAAATGTTATCATAGAAACAACTTCTAAATATTTCCAGGAAAATGCGTTCCACGCATGTAAGAAAACTGAGTTTAAGCTTGCTACACTCGGAAATGATGCAGGTATGTATGGTGGCGCATGTGCAGTGTTAAATGCATAAAATTGTTAAAAAAGAACAAGTAAAGTTGTTATTTTGTAAAATTTTTAATATTTTTTGATATTGTATAAAAGAAACCTATAATGTATGATTAATGTATTATGGGTTTCTTTTATTTTGCAAAAAAAATAATAAACCTTATAAAAATTCATAAATGGGATTTAAAAAATGAGTAAATTAATCGAAAATATTCAAAAAAGTGATAGCGAAATTTTGGCAGATTATTGCACATTTCGGGTTGGCGGAAAAGCCAAACTCATGCTTTGGCCGAAAAATACGGAAGAAATAGTTGATGCCATTTCTTATTGCGAAAATGAGGGCATGAAATACATTGTATTAGGCAATGGAAGTAATGTTCTGTTTTTGGATGAGGGCTTTGATGGCGTTGTTATCGAATTACACAGGAATATTACCGGAATTGAAATAAATGGTGAGAATATCTATGTTGCCGCAGGTGAATTTTTGAGCAGTGCGGCAAACAAAGCAAAGGAAAATGAACTTACGGGAATGGAATTTGCGGCAGGAATACCGGGCACTCTTGGCGGTGCAATTGTAATGAACGCAGGAGCATACGGTGGAGAAATGAAGGATATAGTGGAATATGTAGATGTCATTGATCCGGATAAGAAATTGCACAGATATTCATGTGAAGAAATGCAGTTTGGGTACAGAAAGAGCATAATAAGTGATAAACATATTGTTATAGGAGCAATGCTTAAGCTTAAGAAAGGCAATTTGACTGACATATGTGACAGAATGAAAGAGCTGCAGGACGCAAGAAGAAGTAAACAACCGTTGGAATATCCTAGTGCAGGTTCTACATTTAAAAGACCGGAAGGTCATTTTGCAGGGAAACTAATTGAAGACAGCGGTTTGAAGGGATATAGAGTGGGCGGAGCCATGGTTTCGGAAAAACATTGTGGCTTTGTAATTAATTATGACCATTGTACAGCATCGGATATAATAAGACTGATGCAGGATGTACAGAAAATAGTAAAAGAAAAATATGATGTTACGCTTGAACCGGAGGTTAGAATTATCAAATGAGATTTGTTATTGTTACAGGAATGAGCGGAGCCGGTAAATCAACCGCATTAAAGACACTTGAAGATATGGGATTTTTCTGCGTTGATAATCTTCCGGTTATGTTAATAAAAAAATTTGCTGATATTGCACATGATGACAAATTAGATGTGGATAATGTTGCTGTCGGTATAGATATTCGAAGCGGTCAGGCACTTGGAGAATTGGCAATTATTCTCGAGGAAATGAAAAACAGAAATTACAATTATGAGATACTCTTCCTTGATGCTACAGAACCGGCACTTGTAAAAAGATATAAGGAAACAAGAAGAAGTCATCCGCTTTCAAGAACCGGAAGAATAAATGAAGGAATAATAAAAGAAAGAGAAAAAATAGAGTTTCTTAAGCAGAGAGCTGATTATATTATTGATACTTCATCATTGCTGACAAGAGAATTAAAATCGGAGCTTGAGAAAATATTTATAGGTGGAGAAGCATATAATAATATCATAATCACTGTCATGTCATTTGGATTTAAATATGGAATACCCAGGGATTCGGATTTAGTTTTTGATGTCCGATTTCTTCCTAATCCGTACTATGACCTTGAACTAAGACCACTTACGGGAAATGATAAACGTGTGTCTGATGTTGTAAGCAATTGCGACGAATATAGTGAATTTATGAATAAATTGACAGACATGATAGAGTTTTTGCTTCCGTACTATAAAAGAGAAGGGAAAAATCAGCTTGTTATTTCAGTAGGATGTACAGGCGGAAAGCACAGATCCGTAACAGTGGCAAATGAGCTGTTTGAAAAAGTAAGTCAGATGCCATACACAACAAGATTATATCACAGAGATATATCAAAGGATCGCGTTGTAAAAGGAGAATAACAAATGTCTTTTTCTGAAAATGTAAAGGATGAGATACTTGGTTGCATAGATAATTCGAGACATTGCAAAGTGGCAGAGCTTGCTGCCATCCTTTGGCTGTCTGATAAGATAAACAGGATAAGTGATATTGAATCAATTGATAACAAATATGTCAGGCAAAAAGCGAACAAATTAATTAAGCTTCTTGATCTTGATATCGAATCTGAAGAAACATACAAAACCTTAAAAATAGTCAGAACAAATACAGGATATACAATAGATAAAATACTTGTAGAAAGAAATTGCTGTAAAAAAGCATTTTTAAGAGGAGCGTTTCTTGCAGCCGGTTCAGTTACAGATCCGGTAAGGGGTTATCATTTTGAGATAGTGTGCCATAATGATGAGCAGGCAGATTTGCTGTTGCAGATAATCTGTAGCTTTGAAATGGAAGCGAAGCTTGTAGAAAGGAAAAAATACAAGGTTGTATATGTAAAGGACGGCTCTCACATTGTTGATATATTAAATGTAATAGGTGCACATGTTTCCCTAATGGATATGGAGAATGTCCGAATAGTCAAGGAAATGAGAAATACAGTTAACAGAAGAGTTAATTGTGAGGCTGCTAATATATCAAGAACAGTTAATGCGGCCGTAAAACAGGTTGAAGATATAAAATACATAGAACAGAGTGTGGGCTTGAAATATCTTCCGGATAATCTCAGGGAGTTGGCGGAATTGAGATTGGAAGAAGATGAATTATCTTTGAAAGACCTGGGATTAAAATTGAATCCACCTCTTGGAAAATCAGGAGTGAATCATAGATTAAGAAAAATAAGTGAAATAGCTAAAGAGCTTAGGAGGAATTAAAAAATGATTAGCAAAACAGTAAGTATTAGTTTTCCAAAAGAAGCAGATGCACGTCCGGTTGCTATGCTTGTACAGATTGCAAGCCAGTTTGATTGTAAAATTTATATTATCGAGCATAACAAAAAAATAAATGCAAAAAGTATAATGGGAATGATGAGTTTGAACCTTGTTCCGGGCGAAGAAATTACCATAGAAGCTGACGGAGCAGATGCTGAGGCTGCAGTAAATGAAATTGTAAAATATATTGAAACACAGGATTAGTCTTATTGCATATAAAATTGTAATATGGTAAAATTGATTTTATATGATGGCACTACGAAGGAGGGTATTAAATGGGAAAGCTCAGTGATTTCTTTGGCAAAATTCCATTTTTATCAAAATTCGGCAGTAAAAAGAAGCAGACTAAAAGTAATGTTGAGCTTCAATATGACAAAGCCATTAATCTTATGGAAAATGGTAATGCCGAAGACGCAGTTGAAATAATGGAAAAAATAGTAGATATTGCTATTGTCGAAGATCAGTATAAGAATTTTGGTACAGACAGTCTCAAAATCATGGGAGAGTTATATGAGACAGGTAAGTACAGTAATTGTACTGTTACAATAGATAAGGCTAAGTCAGCAAGCTATTATGAGAAATATACTACTTTTAATAAAGATGGCGAAATGATTTACAAACTCGCCAAGATGTATTTGGATATACAGAATTTTTCAAAAGCAATTACTTTCTTTGAGAAAGCTACAGAGTGTGGAATGAAAGCTGCCTACATGAATTTGGGTAGCATTTATGAAAATGGTTTGCAGCGTGTAGATCAATACGGAAATAAGAGTGATTATGTTGTTCCTATTGATTATGAGCATTCCATGCTTTGGTATAAGAAGCTGGCTGATATGGGTGATGATAAGGCAAAGGCTGCTTACGATAGAGTTGAGTATGCCAGCCAGCACACAGACAGCTTAGAGTTTGAGGAGAAGGATAAGCTTTACACTGCTATCGCAGAAGCGAGAAGAGAAAAGGGTAAAGAGCCGAGATACAAAGCTATTGAAGCATCAAGGCTTCAATATCAATATACATATGTACATAATCAGGTAGACGGTTATATACATAAGCTTCCTAAGGATTGGGTTAAGACAATCAACGAGGAAACAGACGAAGAGTATTATGCACCAAGTCTTACATACAAGGATTTTGCCATGTATGTATCATATGACAGTATTCCAAAGGATTCTAAGAAAACACTTGAGAATTATCTTAGATATTGTAATGATGCATTTGACGAGGAGCTTCAGCTTAAGGCATATATTACAGAATATGCAGACGGTATATGTACAACTTTCTATCATAAGGAAATGGAAAAGGGTATAGTTACATTTGCTTTCTATCAGGCAAAGCGTCTTGCGTGTATGAAGTTTGTATGTGCATCGATGGAGATTATCGAGCAGTATGAAGAGATAATCTTTGAGACAGCGAACTCATTTGCGTTTGTTGACCCTACACTTGTAAGTGAGCAGAGTTTAAATCGTAAAGATAATCAGTATTACAGTGAGGCTGTATATTGCTATTACCTTGAAGATTACGAAGGTGCGATGTCAGCTGCAAAGCAGGCTCTTAAGCTTGGCAGTATAAAGGCAAGTTACCTTTTGATAGAATTGTATTATGATGATGATTCACCATATAAGGACATAGAAAAAACAATTGCTTATGCAAAACAGTTGTTTGAAGCTACAAAGGATCCTGATTTGGCATTTCTGCTCGGAAGCATATACGACCAGAAGTTAAAGGATTACATGAAAGCACTTAACTGGTATGAGCATGCTCACAGATTAGGTCATAAGAGAGTAGCATTTTATTTAGGAAGATTCTATTATTATGGTGTCTTAAGAACTAAGAGAGATGGCGCAAAGGCATTAGAATATTTTAATGAAGCTGCAGCAAATGGTATTCTTGAAGCAGAAGCTTATATAAAGGATATTAAAGAGCTTGGAAACGAAGACCTTCAAAGCTCTGTCGAAAAATGGGAAAGAGCTGTTGAAGCAGGCAGTGCATCTGCAGCAATTAAGGTTGCACTCTATAAGCAGAGTCAGGTATTCTTTATAGCTAATTCTTATGAAATTGAAAAGGCATTCCTTGAAGCGTTGGGTCTGGGAAGTTATCAGGCTGCATATGAGCTTGGTAAAATTTATCAGCAACAGGAAGCTGATGAAAATTATCGTGGAGAAATTAAGAGTATTAAGTACTATGAGAAGGCTTACGATAATGGATACGAAGATTTTGATAAGGAAAATCTCTATAAAGTAATTGACTATAAGGCAGATAAGTTATCAAATGTAAATGATAAAATTGAATTATATTTACAGAGTGCAGCGATGGCATATGTGCCTGCGGTTGAGAAGATTATCGGATTATTGAATAAGTCAAACGCTCAGGTTGAGGCTTTGTATAATGAACTTATTTCTATTGCTGAAACCGGTGATGATTCAGCTATTATATGTATGAATATGCTTGAGAAAAAGTTTAATGAGCTTGTTATCAAACAGCCTAAAAATGGTGAGAAGATAATTGAAAACAAGTTCTTCAGACTTTGTGTACCTAAGGAATGTACTGCTGTGATAAATGATGATGGTGGTACAATTAAGTTTGCCGATTCTGTAGTTGAATTTGCTGTTGCAGAAATGCCGGTTAGCGCAGATGATGAAGAAAATTATCTTAAGATTTACAAGCTTATTCTTTCAGAGTATCTTCCTGATGAAAATGCTGAAATCATTATTGCAAATTCGAGAATGATAGGTTCGGGTATGAAGGATACCAAAAATAATATTCATTCATTTAGTGTATTGCTTATTAGTTCAAAGAACCAATATTTGTTTAAATTAAGTTCAAGAGACAGAAGAGAAATGATGCAGTTTAAGGATAAGGTTTTAGATATAGCCAAGTCGCTTGTTGAAACCGGAGAAATCTATATCGCACCGGAAGGGGCAAATAGAAATATAGGACTTTCATTCCTCTTGCGTTCAAATGAAAATGGATTCCTTTCTATCGGAAAGTCAGAATAAAAAGGAGAGTACTAATGAAAAATATACCACCTATTTATGATAGTGAATATGATTTGATGGAATTTATATGGTTGATGGCACCTGTTAAAATGAAAGATTTGTGTTTTGCGGGACGCGAAGCCCGTGACTGGAAGAGAACTACAGTATACACAATGGTAACAAGACTTGCACAAAGAGGAGTTGTCTCCTTTGAAAATGGTGTCGTTACTCCAAATTATACAAAAAAACAGATTCAGCAAGGTAAAACGCTTGAATTTATAGAACGCTTTTATGAAGATGATATGAGTGAATTTATGGATGTAATGTTTTATAAAAATAAACTTAAGAAATCTGACGCAAAAGCTATGAAAGATATGCTTGAAGAGTATATAAGTAAAAAATAATAAAAAATAACAAATAATAATTCTCGGGGTCGGGAGCATTTCCCAACCGGCGGTGATGACGAAAGTACGAGTCCGCGAGCTTAGGCATGATTTGGTTAGAATCCAAAACCGACAGTATAGTCTGGATGGAAGAGAAGTCAGCAAATACATGGCGTGTATGCAAATGTATGTAATAAAACCCGGGAAATAGCCCCGGGTTTTGTTATTTAAAAGTTTACGATTATAAAAGGTTTATTTGGTAAATGGATAATTGCATTAATAAAATGGTGAAAAGTGTAAGGAAGTGATACAAATGGCTTTTAAAATAGAATATATGGAAATGGCCATTGAGGAAGCAAAAAAAGGAATCGGAGCAGTAAATCCAAACCCGCTTGTCGGTGCTGTAATTGTAAAAGATGACAGAGTGATTGCAAAGGGATATCATGCAAGATATGGTGATTTGCATGCTGAAAGAGCGGCCTTTGCAGCATTGAAGGAAAGTGCGGAAGGTGCTGAGATGTATGTAACATTAGAACCATGTTGCCATTATGGCAAACAGCCACCTTGCGTCGAGGCGATTGTCGAGCACAAAATTTCTAAGGTGTATGTAGGCTCTGACGACCCAAATGAAAAGGTATCGGGCAAAGGATACAGATATTTAAGAGAACATGGAGTTGAAGTAAAAACACATGTATTAAAGGAAAAATGTGACAGCATAAATGAAATATTCTTTCATTATATTACGACAAAGACACCATATGTACTGATGAAATATGCAATGACAATGGATGGAAAAATTGCCTCCTACACAGGAAAAAGCCAATGGATAAGCAACGAAAAATCGAGAGAGAGAGTACAAGAGTTGCGCAACAAATACAGTGGAATAATGGTTGGCGTAAATACCGTTTTATTTGACAATCCTATGCTTACGTGCAGAATTGAAAATGGAAACAATCCTGTGAGAATAGTATGCGATACAAATTTAAGAATTCCAACGGACTGTAAGTTGGTTGAAACTGCAAAAGATGTGCCGTTAATAGTCGTAACTTCAGACAAATTTGCAGCCGGGAATCAAAATAATAACATATCAGAGAATATATCAGGCAACATATCAGATAAGATATCATTATTGAAAGAAAAAAATGTAGAGATAGTATTTGTACGGCAAAAAGGTGAATATATAGATATAAAAGAAGCCATGAGAGTACTCGGTGCAAAAGGAATAGACAGTATATTATTAGAAGGCGGAGGTGCATTGAATTACAGTTGTATTGAAGCTGATGTTGTAAATGAAGTACAGGTATTTGTTGCACCGAAAATGCTTGGAGGTAAAGAAGCAAAAACACCTGTGTCAGGTACAGGTTTTGAAAACCCGGATTTGGCGTCAAGGTTTTCTTTGCAAAGCATTGAACAAATAGATGAAGATGTACTGATAACATATAGAAAGTGATGGTGAAAAGCAAATGTTTACCGGAATAGTCGAGGAAATAGGTGAGATTGTAGATGTTAAGAAAGGCTCGCAATCAGCACAGCTTACAATAAGGGGCGATGTTGTCACAAATAATTCAAAAATCGGTGATAGCATAGCTGTGAATGGAGTCTGCCTGACAGCTACAACAATAAGTAAAAATATATTTACTACTGATGTTATGGCAGAAACTATGAGAAGAAGTTCTCTTGGCTCGCTGTCGAAGGGAAGTAAGGTCAATCTTGAAAGAGCTATGGCTGCTGACGGAAGATTTGGAGGACACATTGTATCCGGGCATATTGATGGAACCGGAACTGTTAAGTCACTCAAAAAAGAAGATAATGCTGTCTGGGTAACCATAGAGGTTGATCGAAAGCTTATAAAATATATAATAGAAAAGGGCTCAGTTGCAATAGACGGTATTAGCCTTACCGTTGCCGTGGTAACTGATACGACATTTTCCGTATCGATAATACCTCATACTGCAAAAGAAACAATCCTTTTGACAAAGAAAGAAAATGATATTGTCAATATTGAAAATGATATTATCGGCAAATATGTAGATAAATTACTTAATTTTAATGATATAAATGATGAACCAAATAATAGTAAAATAAATATGGATTTCTTGGCAAAAAATGGATTTGTCTAGGGCGCTACATTATACAGGAGGAACAAAATGGAAATAAATAGTATTGAAGAAGTTATAGAAGACTTAAGACAAGGTAAAATAGTTGTTATGCTCGACGATGAAGGTCGTGAAAATGAAGGTGATACGATATGTGCTGCAGAATTTGCAACAACTGAGAACGTAAATTTTATGGCAAGCTATGCAAAAGGTCTTATATGTATGCCGATGGCACCGGAGTATACAGACAAACTTAATTTACCACAAATGTGTATTACAAATACAGATAATCATTGTACTGCATTTTCGGTTTCTGTAGACCATGTCAGCACAACTACAGGAATATCTGCGTATGAAAGAGGTATTACAGCAAGAGAATTTGTAAAGGATGATGCAAAGCCGGAAGACTTTAGAAGACCGGGACATATGTTTCCGCTTGAGGCAAGGCCGGGTGGTGTTATAGAAAGACCCGGACATACTGAAGCAACTGTTGATCTTATGAAGCTTGCAGGACTTAAACCGGTAGGCCTTTGCTGTGAGATTATGAAGCCGGATGGAAATATGGCAAGATATGATGATCTTGTGTTATTTGCAAAGGAGCATAATCTTAAAATATGTACTATAGAAAAGCTTATTGAATATAGAAAGAAACATGAAGTGTTTGTCGAATGTGTTGCAAAGGCAAAGATGCCTACCAGATACGGAGAGTTTACAATTCATGGATATGTAAACAAGTTGAATGGCGAACATCATGTTGCACTTGTAAAAGGAGATATAACTGACGGCAAGCCTGTACTTTGCAGAGTTCATTCAGAGTGTCTTACAGGTGATGCACTCGGTTCTGCAAGATGCGACTGCGGACAGCAATATGATGCGGCAATGAAAATGATTGCTAAGGAAGGAAGAGGAGTACTTCTTTATATGAGACAGGAAGGTCGAGGAATAGGATTGATAAACAAAATAAGGGCATACGAGCTTCAAGATAAAGGAAGAGATACGGTTGAGGCTAATTTGGAATTGGGTTTCCCTGAGGATGCAAGAGATTATACAATTGGTACACAAATTCTCGTTGATCTTGGAATAAAGCAGTTAAGACTTATGACAAACAATCCTCTTAAGGTATACGGACTGGCAGGCTATAATCTTGAAATTGTCGAAAGAGTGCCTATCCAGATAGAGCCGGGAGAATTTGATATGTTCTATTTAAAGACTAAAAAAGAAAAAATGGGACACATTCTTGATATATAAAATATATTAGCATGAAAAGTATAATGCATATAAACGTAAATGCAAATAAATGTAAATGCAAAAAATGTAAATAAATATAAATGCAGATAAACCTTTAATATGTGTGTAAAAAAAACAATATAAACAAAAATTTATATTATATGGAGGAAAATAAAATGAAAACACTTGAAGGAAAAATGGTAGCAGAAGGAATAAAGGTAGGAATAGTAGCAGCAAGATTTAATGAGTTTATAGTTTCTAAGCTTATTTCGGGAGCAATGGATGGACTTGTAAGACACAATGTTGCAGAAGATGATGTAACACTTGCATGGGTACCGGGTGCATTTGAAATTCCTGTTGTTGCAAAGAAAATGGCCGAATCAGGAAAATATGATGCTGTAATCTGTCTTGGTACGGTAATAAGAGGAGCAACAAGTCATTATGATTATGTATGTAATGAAGTATCAAAGGGTGTGGCAGCGGTTTCTATGGAG
>CALZHV010000018.1 GCA_945787485.1 uncultured Lachnospiraceae bacterium | reverse complement strand
TTGAAGCAGATGCAAATGATTATTTGACAAAAGGAGAATGGTTTAATTATTTTGTATCTGAAACAGGATTAACATATACAACTACTGGGGGCGTTGATATAGACGAAAGTTCTAACTACTATGATTCTGTAATGGCAATTGTTGATAATGAAATAATTGATGCTGATAATGCTGTTAAAGATTTGGATGATATAGTAACTAAAGATGTTGTAGCATATACTTGTGTAAATTATATGACTCCGGCTTATAGAATCAAAAATGATATAACATTTAAAGATGAAGATAAAATAACAGATGTTGAAGCCGCAAAAGTTGCTGTTGGCTTAGAATTTGTTGAAGCAAAAAGTGCAAATAAATTTGGGCCGGATGAGTACTTGTCCGGTGATGAATGTATTAGTGCTTATGATGCAATGGCTACACATATTACTACATACGAATTTACTGAAGAAGATAATTATACAGAGTTTGTTTATCAAGATAATGTATATGACACCGGAGCTGAAATATTAGATGTTTTAAAGTATGATGTTGATATTGAAGACTATACTGAAAGAAAAGTTGATGACGAAACTACAGTTTCTTTGCTTGGATTAAAGAGTGATTCTTCAAATGTTGAATTCATCAATACGGCTACCGAAGGTGAAGAAATAATTGTAACAATTTCAGAAAAGACATATAACAGTAATAAAGATGTATATCAGGTTGGCAATATTATTAAATTTAAGCAATACGAATTATTAAGAGATGCTCGTAATGGTAATAAAATGTATCAAGATATTGCTTTTATTAAAATAACAAAAGAACCTGAAAAAATGCCCGCTATTAGACAAATTGATGGTTCTATGTTTGTTTATACTATCAAGGGTGTTTTACCTACAGATAGAGAAACTATTAAGGCTGTAAAAGAAAACCAAAAGCAAACAAATAAAGCCTCTAAAATTAAAAAGCTAGAAGGTTCTGATAATACAAATATTGGACCAATTACTATAACTGACAATAGTATTGAATTTTCTTATTCAGGTAGTTTAGACCAAAAGATTGATTATAATAATGGCAGAAGTGATAAAACAGATCCAACACTTTCAGGAAGCATCAGTACAAAAATTGTAATTTCAGATATTAAACTTACAACAACAGGTTTTGATACAATATTTACAGATATACTGTTCGGTAAACCAAACGCAACAATTGGTCTATCATACAAAACTACAGTAGATGGAGAACTAAGTATTCCACAAACAAGATTGGCTCCTTATAATAATGGTAATGGAAAGTTCCCTTCAAATTTAAGTAGATCTAGATTTACTACTGGAAATGGAGCCAAAGATATTAAAATTGGTAAGTTTGTATTTAAATTTGGACCTTTTGTAGCGACATTAAGATTAGGCTTACAAATTAATTTCGATGGAACGATTACAATAAATGTTACGAAAGATAGCAATACTACATATACAATTAAAAAATCAGGTATTTCTTCAGTATCCACATCAAAACAAAGTACGGAACTTAAAGCTGAAGTTAATATTTATATTGGTGTAGAATTACAAGGTGATATTGCTTTAGTTGGTTTTCCAAAAATCCCGATTATTGATTGTAGAGTTGGAGCAGGTTTCGATATTATGCTTAGTGGTAGTTTCTATATAGTTGATGAAAAAGAAAAATTTACTGATACTACTTCAACAAATTTATCTGGCGAAGAATTAAAAGAAACATGTAAGCAAAAATCGGAATTTAGGTATTGTTTGGGAGCAAAAGCTCAATTCAAATTATATGGTGAAATTGCTGGTAGTAATTGTATTGTTAGGAAAATTGTCAGATTGTCAAATAAAAACTTCTCTGGATGGTACAGAGAATTAGAAGTCGCAATCGGTGAGTATCATTTTGAAGATGGCAAAACTGTTAAAGCATGCACAAGAGTTGCTGCCGGAGAAGATGGTAAAGCGGAAGTTACAGCAGGCGACAAATTTGATATAAGTACATATAACTTGATAACGGATAAAAAAGAACCTCTAGAATTTTATGTTACAGAGATTCCATGTTCTGCTAAGAATTTAGATAAAATTAATAAAGGCTTAAAAACATGGACTTCAAATAAAAAAGTATGCGATGTTACTTATTATTCTGACTCACACAAGGTAGTTATTAATCCTAAATCAGCAGGAACATGTGAAGTGTACATTTCTACTCCTCATAAAAAATATACAATGGCATGCTCTGTAACAATTAATGAGAATAAGAGTACATCCTTTGATTTAGATGATTTCTATGTTTATAAAGTCGATAATGCTTTTTATATTTGATAGAGTTTTGTTTTGCGAATATCTGTAAAATAATTCAACTAGTGATATATAAAGGTAAACCGAATCGCTCAAAAAATTTGCGTTTCCTATAATCTAATTCAAAATGATGTTATCTTGAAAGGCAAAGAATACATATGAATAAAAGACATTAATGCTCTTATGAACAATTTGAATAATTATCTATTTCTAATTTGGAGGTTGTTTGATTATGGGTGTAAATATTTCTCAAGCTAATTCTCAAGCTGCTCAATTAAGAACTTATGCTACAAGACTTAACCAAGTAAAATCATATCTTATATCGTATAAATCATCTCTTGATTCCAACTGGAGGGGTGATGAAATTAAATCAATTGATAGTGCCATAGATGCGATAAATAGGCGGATTCAAAATTTACAAGCCTTGCTTAACTCGACGGCAACAAATATTGTTGATTCTGCAAATCAAATTCGCAGAGAGGAGATTGCCGCCGAGGAAGCGAGAAGACGGGCCGAGGAAGCGAGAAAACGAGCTGAAGAAGCCGCAAGGCAAAGACAAGCTCAGGAAGCACAGAGAAGAGCCGCAGAAATTGCGGCTCAAAAGGCTTTGGATGAAGCAGAAAAAGAACGCAAGGCAATGGATGATCTTTTGAAAAAAATTGAAAAGGTTTCTAACAAAGCAAAGAAAAAGAAGCTTTTAGACAAGTCAAAAGAACCAAATATTACTTCGGAAGAACTTGAAAAGTTTTATAAGAAAATTATGGGTAAATAAAATGGCAAATAAAATATACATTAATGCTACATCAGTTAAAAATACTAACTCCAGAATACCAACTATCAAATCTGAGGTTTCAAATATAAAAAGCGGAATAAACTCAACAAGATATAGTATTCAAAGCAGTGTTGCTGCAAGAAATAATATTTCTGCTTCAATGTCTCAAATTTATAATGATATTGTAAAAATTGAGGGTTCGCTTCAAGAATTATTCTCTACTGTTAATTCATGTGTAAACACTTATGTAAATGCTGATGATAGAGTTAAAAGAATGGCGCAAAATGTTAGCATATGGAGGAAGTAATTACATATGCCGAAGTTTAAGCAAAAGAATAAAAAAGATTTAACACGCTTGGTATGTAAAATAGGTTCAAAGGAAACTGTTAACACCGGAGAATTGGCCTTTTTGCAGTCATCTGATTATTCAGGAATAATCAGACCGCTATGTGAAAACAAAAACAAAATAAAGACAATATCTTATGATATATCAAATAAGCAAGCATTAAAGAATTACATATCAAATTCGCACAATAAGGATTCGTTTTTAAATGTCTTAACACAAATATCCGAAGTGATTAGATTTTGTGATTCTAATAATCTTTCGTCAAAAAAAATCATTTTTGATAGTTCTATGATTTTTGTTGAGCCGATACAAAAACAGCTGTTATTTATATATTACCCGGTTGAAAACTTTCAAAACAACAGTTCTATTGAAGAATTATTAAAATCAATTGGAAGGGATATTGTTGTACCTCAAACAGTTGATTCTGAATTCATTATAGAATTTAGAAAATATGTTGAAGCCATGAATTATTTTGCATTAGTGGATTTTGAAAGAAGAATTGAATCATTGCAAGGCAATAATAAGGAAAAAAACGCACAAAAGAAAAAACGTAACAGTGGTAGTTTATCAAATGATATGGTGTTGGATTTGTTTGACGATTATAAGGACGACGACTTAATTGAACCTGAAATCAAGCAAAACTATTGTTACTGCTCAAATTGTAATCTGTACTTTCCAATTGGAACAAAGTTTTGTGCTGAATGTGGTGAAAACTTAACACCTGTAAGAGGAAATACAGCTACGGCTGATAATCCCCCTGATAAAGAATCAAATTCCAATAAAAATAAACAAATAAACAAAGGGTCTTCAAATCAGCAAAAAAAGAAAAGACAAACAAAATTAATCAGAGAAGTCGAGGAAAAAGTTTATCCGTCTCTTTTAAGAATTAAAACTAATGAAGAAACTTTAATAAACAAAGATTTGTTTTCAGTTGGATATGATGAAGAATGTGATTATTCATTTACTGACAATGAGGCTATAAGTGGGCATCATGCAGATATAATTGTCGATGATTTGAATGTATATATTGTGGATGATGGTTCTACTAATGGTACATATATCAATGATAAAGAGGTTCCATATTGTAAAAAAATCCTTTTACACGATGGAGATAAAATAGAATTAGCTGATGAATTATTTATGTTTAAAGGGATAGAAAGCAAATGAACTATTTATTTTCAATACAAAGTGATGTTGGTATTACAAAAGATGTCAATCAAGATGCAGTTGGCTTCAAGTCGGTAAAAACCTCAAGAGGCAATGCTGTTTTTTGCGTGATTTGTGATGGAATGGGCGGATACGACAAGGGTGAACTCGCAAGTGCCAGTGTAGTTAAAGCACTAATAAGATGGTTTGATAAGGATTTTCCTAAACTTGTTGACGATTATAAATTTGAAGATATAGCAGCACAATGGAATTATGTGATACAAGATATAAACAGAAAAATAATCAATTATGGAAGAGCATGTGAAACGGATTTAGGAACAACATTAACCGCTATTTTATTATTTGATAATAATTATTATTTTTGCCATGTTGGTGATTCTAGAATTTATCTTATAAGAAACAATAAGATTGTACAGCTTACTAAGGATCATACATTGGTTGCAAAAATGTTGGAAAAAAATGAAATTACTGAGGATGAATTAGAAACTCATCCGGATAGAAATATTCTTACGCAATGTATAGGTGTTTCGGGCAGAGTGTCTCCACAATTTGAAACGGGCGAAATATATGGTGATGATGTTTTTCTGCTTTGCAGCGATGGTTTTAGACACGAGATTTCAAAAAAAGAAATGATGGATTGTTTTAATAGCGAAATTCTTAACAGTAATCAAGATATAAATACAAATATTTCGAGATTAATTGAACGTGCAGAAATGAGAAAAGAAGAAGATAATATTTCCGTAGCCGTTATTAAGATTTTATAAAGAGGTGTACTATGGCGACAATTGGTGCAATAATAAACGATAGATATAAAATTCAGGATGTAATCGGTTCCGGTGGTATGTCTACTGTTTATAGAGCCATCGATACAAAACTTAATATTCTTTATGCTTTGAAAGAAATTCAGAAGACTACGGATAATGAAATCATTGCCGAAACTTCAATGAATGAGGTTAATCTATTAAAAGGATTGAATAATAGTCATATCCCTAGAATTATAGATATTATTGAAGATGATCTACATGTATTTGTAGTACAAGAATTGGTGCAGGGTATTTCACTGGAAGATCTTTTGGAAGAACAACACAAAATTCAGCAAGAGATTGTTGTAGAGTGGATGAAACAAATGTGTAATGTTCTTTATTATCTTCACTCAAAAGATATAATACATAGAGACATTAAACCTGGAAATATCATGTTTGCGCCAACAATGAATGATGATGGAGATAATGCAGCAGGACATATTACGTTAATAGACTTTGGAATAGGACGAACATTTAAGGAAGGTAAAAAACGTGATACCAAGGTTTATTTAACTGAGGAATTTGCAGCACCGGAACAAAAAAAGCAAATAGGACAAAGTAATCCAAAAACCGACATATATTCATTGGGATTAACAATGCGGACTCTTGTGACCGGTCAATATCCTGATGAGTCTATTAAATTGGAACCTATAACCCAAATTGATTCCAGCCTATCAACCGGTTTAGAAAAAATAATACTTAAATGTACTGCAGAAGAACCCGAAGAGAGATATCACTCGTGTTTGGAATTGCTTTACGATCTTGAACATTACAAAGAAAACGAAGATTTATATCTTAGAGAACAAAAGAAAAAGTTTTGGATATTTGCATCAACATTTGCAGTATCTCTTATATGTGCAATTTTGGCGTGCATTTTTAGTTTGTCGGTAAATATTCTTGAATCTAAAAATTATAATTTGATTTTGAAGGATGCCATAACATCTGATGAAATAATAAAAGTTATAGATATTGGTCCAGATAAAATTGAAGGATATGAAAAACTTTGGAATTATTATATGGAAGACGGCTCAATATCTAAGTCGGAAAATCAAGAAATGGGGTCTGTCTTAGAAAAAAATGAGGTATTACTTTCTAAGGATAGAGAAACATATGCAAAACTAAATTTTGATATTGGACAAGATGTTTGGTTTAACTATGGTGGAACTGATGAACAAATATTAAACAATAATATGGTTAGTGATTCTCAAAAGACAGCGGCTTCAGCGTCATTTTTTGAGAAAACGATTAAGTATGCCAATGAGGATAGTGAATACTATAAAGCCGCAAATGCTTACATAACTTGGAATAAGTATATTCAAGTTTTATATAATTCTCAAAAGAACGGAAAAGTTGTAGATGAAAAAACACTAACGGACGGTTACTATTCTATTCATACTTTAATTCCCGTTATCGAAAATTGTGACGAACCTATAGTAAAACTAAAGATGTGTTCTCAAGCTTTGGCGACTATCAATCTAAATATCTATAGGTACAAAAGTACTGAAGCTATTAATTCAATTGATATAGCAAGAGATATGGAAAGTATTCTATCTATAATTAATTCGATAAATGATAATGAAATTATGGATAATGAGTTGTGTACCAATCTAAAATCAACATTGATTGGAAAAAAAGAAGATGGTGTATATTACACTACTCGTGATTCAATATGTGAAGTATATCCGGAGGTGGAAGAAACGTGGAATATGAGCAATTAATAAAAGCCACAGAGGCACTTACCGGGTTAAAAATAACATTTATCGTACTTGGGTTATTTGCCTTTATCGTTTCTGTTTGCTTATTTATAAAGCATAAAGTTCCAAATCTAATTTTAGAGATAACAGGTAAAACAAGACAAAAGCAGATTGAGATTATGCAGGCAGAAAGAACCTATAAAGATGTCCCAAATTCAAACTTTAATTTTGATGATTATAGTAGTAAGTATGAAGAATCATCAAATTCAAAAAGGCAAAAAAATGGCACAGTCAGTAAAGACGAAGGAAAGAAAAAAAGTCGACGTCAAACTACTTTGTCAAATAAAAAAAGAAAAACAGTTGCTATTAATCGTGAAAATGCGCCGCATATTAACAAATCATCACATCATACTGTTGCAATAAAACGTAACGAGGATGTTGAAAGTGTAAAACTTGAGATATTAGATGAAATGTTGATAATAAATTCAAAAGAAATCATTGAATAATAGGAGGATAAAAGCAATGAATTTCAATAAAAACACTAAATTTTCAATTAAAATCATATCAATTCTGTTGGCGTTAGTATTAGTTGTCTCCAGTATTCCGTTCACAGCTGGTATAGCTTTTGCTGAGGATCCAAATAAAATCGAAGTAACATTTAACGTTTTTGATACAGTAGAACGTCCTGTGGAAAATGCTGAGGTTGTGTTATACGCTGATGAATCATTATCAACAAAGCTTGATAAAGCCAAAACGGACTCAACAGGAACTGTTTCGTTATCGGTGGATGAAATTGATACTTATTATTACACTGTAAATGCTGATAACATGTTTGAAGTAAGTGATAGCTTTATTAAAACTTATCCTGTTGTTGATGTTAAGATGTCTTATTCTGCCATTTGCAAGGAATGTGATGATTCAGGCTTGTCTATTTGTTCAGAATGTGGCGGTACCGGTGAAGTTAACAATGAAACAACTTGCATAACCTGTGCCGGCTCCGGAGTACTTTCTATTACTTGTCCTACATGTAATGGTATTGATAGCGATGCTTGTGATGATTGTCAAGGTAGCGGTGTTAAAGAAATCTCTTGTGTTACATGTGGTGGTGATGGTAAGGTCGATTCAAATATTACTTGTCCAAATTGTTCCGGAAACGAAAAGGTTGTATGTACCGATTGTGCGGGAAGCAAGATTGTTCAGGCAGATGACACATTCGAATTCAAATTTGAAGGTAATCCACAATTAAAATATAATTCAAAAGAAGCAAACCCTGTAACAGTAGATAAAAGTATGGGAAATATTATATATTCTTCATCTGATGAGAATGTAGTAAAAGTTGATTCCGTAACGGGCGAATTAACCGCAGTTGGTGATGTGGATAATAAGGCAGAGATCACGGCAATAATTGATTATGATAAAGAAAATGGGTATGCACCAAAAGTTGCTACTTGTACAGTTACAATTACAAAAAAAGACGATTTCATAAATGAATTTGATGTTGCAAATGGTTTAGTATACAATGGTCAACCTCAGACTTTAATTTCTCCTAAATCAAATGGAGATATTGATTCTGATTCATTAACTATTGAAGTATATAATTCGGATAATCATATAGTAGCAGAAGCCTTTGATGCTGGTACTTATACTGTAAAGGTAAAAGATAATAATCATGAAGAAGATTCAACAGAAGTCACTATTAATACAGCCGATATTACAATAAGTCCAAAACCTGGACAAGAAAAGAATTTTGGCGAAGAGTACGAAATAACATATGATGTTATAGGAATTCCAAATAATGGTGTAACTCCAATATTCACTGGAGTATTAAGCTATAAAGAACTGGATTCATTAAAGGCTTCAAACTCAACAGATGTAGATGTTGAAGGTGAATCTATAATCACTGTAGGTTCGTTAGCATTAGATAATACAGTAGAAGAAAACTCTAATTATACTATGGTATTCAATAATAATGATGGTATAAAGATCGATGTCGTTTTAAATGATTATTCAAGCAGTATAATGCCGATTGATGCTGAAATAGGACAATATTGGTATAACATTGAATATATGTCATCCCACGATAAAAAAGTCGTTTTCGAAGCTCCTGAAGGTTATAAAATTAGTAAAACAAGAGGTAATTTCCAAGATAGCATATCATATTCATTTGACAAAGAATATGAAGAAACTATTTACCTTCAAAAAACAGCAACAAATGTTAATGAGTTTTTCCAAAATGTGTTTGGCGGAAAAGTTGAAAAGAAGACTGTGTCTTTTGGAATAGATACCGAACGCCCTGTTTTTGATAAGGCTGAATTTGGTCTGGAAAATGATAATATTCTTGCATCAATCGGACGTGCATTAACTTTTGGAACATTTTTTAATAAGAAGATAGAAGTTAGTATTGATTCTTCTGATTCTCTTTCGGGTGTTAATTCTGTGTCTTTGTACTTGAAGGATGAAAATGACAATAAAATTGACTTTTCATCGTCTAACAACAAGAATTTTAAGTATGAAAACGATATAGAAACCATTACAGGTACTGTGTTTGTAACTATAGTTGACAAAGCCGGAAATGTTAACAATAATGGCATTGGAGAAGAATTAATTACTTCAGAAAACTCAAATATTATTAATAAGGATAGCCCTGTGTTGATGATTGAAAATACAAAGCCGGAATTGCGAGGCAAAAAATCTCAGAAATTAGGCAGCTTTGATATCAATCCGACTAATGGTAGAGAGTGTTACATTGATAAAAATAAGAATAAGATTTATTCTAATGATGTTTCTTTTGAATTTGAAATATCTGATAAAGATTCCGGTTTGTATAGTACACAAATTTCCGTAAATGGAGAAAAACATCAGTATTCGTATACCAAATCTCAAATGACAAAGCCAGTGACAAAGCCAGTATCATATTCAGTTAACACAGCTGATTTTACTGCTGGTGAAGACGGAGAATACAAGATAGTAGTTGATTATGCCGATGCGGCCGGTAATTCAGATACAAAAACAGAAACTGTATATGTGGACAGAACTGCACCAATAGTAAAATCATTTGATATTACAGGCGTGATTGAAGGAAATGGAATTAAAGATGATTCCGAAATACCGCATGCTGTTGATACAACGTCTTATGGATTTTACTTTATGAAGGCTGCAAATGTTAAAGTGACATTTGGAGATTATGCTCAATCAAAAGAAGCTGTATCAGGAATAAAAGAAGTACAGATTTATCTTGTGGATAAGGATAAAAATTATATTTACGAGATAACAAGCGAAGGAAAAATGAACAGAGTAAATGACATTTCTTCTGTTTCAAAGATTCCTGCATCATTTTTAAGTTCTGTAGATACTAATTCTGGTGACATAAAATCATTTCAATTTACTATTGAAAAAGATTTCAAAGGACAAATTTATGCAAAAGCCTACGATAATGTTGGAAATGATTTGTCAAAAGAAGCGTTAGAAAAGCTTGGAATTAAGGCTCCTACAAATTCATCTGAAATTTTAGGCGATGTATTGTCTTGTGATGAAAATGGTTATCAAAAGCCAAACGGAAGCATTGTGGAAACAGAGGAAAACCATAATAGTGTCGATGAAAATGGAAATAGATTGGTTTCGGATGTAATTATGAAGCCGTCAACAAATTCTGTCGGTAAAGATACAAATGGTTTAGTTCTTTACAATCAAGCAGTAAACATCGATTTGACTGTATTTGATAAACATTCAGGTATTTACTCAATAGAAGTACAAGTTTCATCTGATGATGATAAAGCTAATGAATATAGCCATAAAGTATTAGTTGGAAAAGATGCAACTACCGATAGAGCGTTGAGTTACGATGGCAGTTCATTAGAAAATGATTGGAAAATTACAAAAAATGATGAGAATATTGCAACTGAAATGACAAATACAATTACTGTTTCAAATAATAGTAACAATATTGTTGTTGAAGTTAAGCTTACTGATAGGGCAGGCCATACATATTCAAACAAACTCAATTTTAGCATAGATATGTCTAAACCCGAGATTACAGTTGAATATGATAAAAATGATGGTTCTCAATATGAAAAGAATTTGTATTTCCAGGATGTTAGAACTGCAACTATCACCATTAAAGAATTAAACTTTACTGAAGAAAGAGTAAAAAATACAAAAAGTAATGAATACGTTATCAATAATAATGATATAAAGAATATTATTATTACACAAAAATATGATAACGTTGAACAAAATATTGATTATGTTTTTGAAAAAAGCCAAGAGTTAACAACAGAAAAGGATGAAAACGGAAACACAAGATCATATTATGTTTATACAAAAACAATTACTTTTAATCCATATGGAGAAGGTGCAGACTGTTTCTTTACCGTGACAGCTACTGATAATGCAATGAACAAAACTGATTATGATAGAGAAGATAGTTTTGTAATTGATGCTAATGCACCAAGAATTAAGGTTGAACTTACAGATGAAGATAAGGCTGTAAATGGATCTTATTTCAGTAACCAAAGAACAGCTACGATCACTATCACTGATAGATATTTCGATAAAAATGCTTCTCCGGTTGTTATTAGTGCAAATGATAACGGTAATGATATCGCTGCTCCATCTGTATCAATGTGGTCAACTCAAAATAGGGAACATGAGCAAAGCTGTGTGGTTACATTTGATAAAGATGGCACATATTCATTTACTGTAGATTCAACAGACCTGTCCGGAAAGAATACTACTCAATATAAGGTTTCCGATTTTACAATTGATAATACTGACCCAACGATTAAGATTACTATTAACGGAAAAGAATTAAAAGATGGCGAAAAGGTTGCTTGTATTGACGAAGTTGTTCCTAAGGTTGAAGTTGAAGATACTAATTTTAGTGCTGCTGATACAACTGTTGTACTTACGCCTGCCGTTGTAAAGGACAATGTAAGCCTTCTGAATGATCAAAAAGTAATCTCAAAGAATGCTGAAAAAGAAAACGGCATGATTTATGATTATAATAACTTCAAAGGCGAGGATGGTAAAAGACGTGAGTATGATAATATTTACACTCTTACTGTAACAACAAAGGATCTGTCCGGAAGAAGTATTGAACCGGTTTCAATTATGTTTTCTGTTAATAGATACGGTTCTGTTTATAGCAATTATGATGACGCTAATGGCAAGTATTTTGCAAAGGCTCCTGTGATTCAGGTTACTGAAACAAATGTAAATGCAATTAATTTTGATGATAAAAATACATATGTTGAAGTAATCTCCAATAGCGGAAATATTCAAAGATTAAATTCTAAAGAGATTATTGGTAAACAAGTTATAGAGGGAACAGAAAAAAATTGGTATGAATATGTATATACAATTCCTTCAAGTTGCTTTGATGTAGATGATGTTTACTCAATTAAGCTTTCTTCAGTTGATACAGCTGAAAGAAAATCTACAAATATCAGCGATATTAATAATGATGTAATTGAATTTACAGTGGATACAAATGATCCATACTTTGAAGTGACAAACTATACAGAAAGTGATGATAGTGTACAGGAAGAAGAGTATACACTTGACCTTGTCATTAATGACGATATGAGTGGTATTGCATCATATATAGTTAAATTTGATGGGTCAGTGGTTGAAAGAACCGAAATAAAAGATGGTAATTTCAAAAAATCAATTTCAATTCCTGTTCTGGTAAAAGGAGCAACAAAACTTTCCGATGCAGCCGGTCGTAAATTAGAAGTTGAATTAGTTGATGCTGCAGGAAGAGATAATAAAACTAAGGAGTTTAATGTTAGAATTTCAACTAATTTCTTTGTAAATGCTCTTTCGAAGTTGCAAGATTTCTATCACAATACAGTTGCATTTTGGTCAACAGTTACTGCGATTATAATTGCGATAGGAGCTTTAAGTTGGTTTATTATTGCAAAGAAAAGAAAGATTAACTAAAATACTGCTGAGTAATTAGACAAAAAAGCCACTCTTCATTGGAGTGGCTTGTTTTGAAAGTGTAATTAAACTATATAATTTATTTTTTAAATTAAAATTAACTACAAATTAATGAACAATTGTGTTCTGGTCAACAGTTATTAAAGCAATGGTAACTATTTTGCTGTTATAGTTACATTTATCGTAAAAAAGAGGTTTGTATAATAATTCGAAGTAATTCAATACAGTGGTAGTTATGGAAAAATTAAATATAGATTTCAAAAAATTAGATTAGAAAACTAATCTTTGAAAGAAGATATTATAATTCTTGAAGAAACGATTAAAAGTATCGAAGAACGCTTGAAAATAATGTGTGGAGTTGGAACGATTGGGAGAAATTATGATGAAAAGATTTACCATGAAATACAATGTAAAATTAATCCATATATAGATAGATATATTGAAAATCTAAAAGTTTTTACAAAACTTATCGATGAATCGCTATCTCAAATTGAAAATCCTTACAATGAGATTGCTTCCGAATTCAACCAATGGAAATAAAAAACATTTTTCTTGCGATAAATAATCGGGAGGATTACTATGAAAAATCTTGAAAAAATATGTGCAATTATGATTCTTGTTGGTTTTGGAATCATTATATTAAACGGTGCTTTTTTAGGTAATAATATGACAGTTGGTTTAATTGGATTTATTATGCTTATTGGTTCTATTCTTATAAATATATTTACAAGGGACAAAAAGAGAAATCCGAACAATAAAAAGCCTGTTGAAGAAAGCAACGAAAAGAACATTCCACTTTCCGAAATGAGTAAAGAGTCAAACGAAGAATTGCAAAAGAATGAAGTAAATAATGCACGAAACAATATCGGTAATAAATTTGATTCGCTTATGACGGGGCAGTTGGTTGCACTTTACAAAACAACCCATAATCAAGATTATTCAGACGAATATGAAAGACGATTACAGCATATCGGTTTTACTGTGCCCGAATCGAAATCATTATTTATGCTTGAGCTTATGATGCTCAAACACGACCATATTCCAATATTAACCGATGATAATTATCTGATTAATAATTATTTCGATTTGAAAACCCCTATACTTCCTTTGGAAAATTCATACTATGTTGAGCATCAAATGTTTTTGGTTTCCGAGATAACGAAAATATGGGATGAAGCTGAATGGGTTTGGACTTATTTTAAGGACAAGGAAATGTCTAAGGATGTTGCAAATGAAATATTTAAGCTAACTAGATATGGAGGAGGAGAGCTATTGGTTGAAACTCTTCAATCAATAGCTGAACATTCACATATTGATTTTGACAAAATTCAAAGATATTCCATGTGTGAGCAGGATATGATGTTCAAGTATAAATGGAACAAGAATGCTAACGAAAAGCATCCGTATATTTAGTTTTTTTGAGATGTGATATGAAAATAAGAAGATTTAATCTAACGATATAATTATAAATAAATTGATTTCTGTACGATGAAGAAATAATAGTCGAACAGAAGTTCACTGATATTGAGAGAGAAAAACGGTATCAGTCGGCAATTGAATTATTAAATGATTTAGAAAAAATTAAATTATAGGAGAACAAATAATATGAAAAAGATTATTTCTGTTGCATTGGCACTTGTTATTGTTCTTTCACTTGCTTCGTGCAGTAATAGTGGGGCTCAGGGTGTTAAAGACGGTGAAAGCAAGGTATGGTATTTTAACGATAAAGAAACGGATGTTGAAGGCTTGTTCAAAGGTGTTCAGGACACCGTAAACCCCAAGGAAATCTATGCATCTGTTGATTATACAGAGGAAATGCTTCATGGAGCATATGCAATAAATGACCTTGAAAAAGATTTGAAGAAAACAAAGAAAGAATTAAGCTTTAGAAATGCTGAATTTGACAATGGTACATTCAATATCTCAACATTGCCGGTTGCTGTTTATTCAGGTGCAGAATATTTACCTGATATAGAGTATCAATTTAGAGATGTGACCGACAGAGAGGTAGCAGCACTTAGCTTTATCGTTGAAGATAAAATAGGTACAGTTCCATGTACTTATGAGGTTAATGGTAACAAGGTTAAATATACTGCGTTGACTGAGACTACTGAAAACGGTGTGTTCTCTTATGAGCTTGATAAAGAGGTCTTTGAGTATGAGCTTTCTTTTTCGGGAGCATATCTTACACTAACGGATGGAATAGACACTATTCAACTGACTGCTTATACATTTACCGACAACAATAAAAGCACTAATATTATGATGAGTGCTTATTCTGCAGAAAAAACACCTCTTATTGACAATCTTGATTGTCTTGCTTCTCAACAGGGTGGTGTTATTAATTATGCCATTAACAGAAACGGCGTGTATTATATAGATTCCGCTTGCAAATTAACTGATGACGGAAGGTTCACAATACATCTTTCTAATGAGGACGAAAATGGTGAAAGGCAGGAGTTTATCAATCAGTATGCTTATATTGCTCAATGCTCGGGCTCTGCATATTTAAATTCTTTTTCCGTTATATTGCTTGACGGTAATAATGTATATTACTATAATGATTCTATTACAGACAGAGAGGCTCGCCTTTTGAAAGCCGACGGTATAAATGCCGACAGCCTTGATGATAATAAGCTTCAGGAAATTGCCGAGAAAAAGTCAGATTTGTATGATGAATTAAAGGCCGAATTTGAGACTAATGGAATTACCGTAAATATCAACCGTTCTACCGGTGAAATAGCAATGGATTCAACAGTCCTTTTCGGCGGAGATTCAGCTGATCTTACCGCAGAAGGAAAAGCTTTTCTAAACAAATTTATAAAGGCTTATACTTCTATTATTTACAGCGAAAAGTACAACGGCTTTATTTCCAAAACAATGGTAGAGGGCCATATTGCACCAATATCCGGTACAACTTATGAAGGTGGTATGCCTCTTTCGAAAAAGAGAGCAAAAAATGTAATGGATTACTGTCTGTCGTCTAAAACCGGTGTTGACACCTCAAAGCTTGCAAAAACCATGGAAACTGTTGGATATTCGCAAAGTAGGCCTGCCTATGACGCAGACGGAAATGTTGATATAGCCGCAAGCAGAAGAGTATCATTTAGGTTTGTTGTAGATACGGATAATATTTAAGATGAAATCAATTGTTAGAAAAAATCACAAACAATTAAAAAAATGGCAAAAGGCACTGATAGGTATAGCAACATCTATCGGTGTTCTTCTGTTGTTATTCATTATTTGTTGTGTGGCTGTTTATATAAAATTCGGACACTCTTCAAATGATGTTCCCAACGAAACTGAAGAGATAACAACAAGTGTTTACGAGCAGGTAATTGATGTTGAAAACGGTGCCGATGATGTTGTTGATGCCGACACAACACCGATACCTGTTAAAATGAGCAACGGTAAGCTAAAAGCATTTGAGAAATACATTTCCTCAATCAATGTTGATTACGATTATGACGAAGCATACAATATTGACGAAGCGCTTGAACTTTATAATGACAACACGGTAAATACGGTTACAAAGCATTCTCACGATATTCGTGTAAACGGAGAATTTGATGCCGATTATTTTTATGAATTAGTAAAAAGCAACAATGAAAAATTCCTTGAAGAAAAGAAAAAGGATAGTATGCAGGGCTTTTATAAGGAATACTCTGATAAAGATATGAAAAAAATCTGTACTCAAATGTGTGAGGCGCTCGAAGATATTTCAAAAAAGGACACAACCGTTGATATAGATACTGCTTGTTGCTATCTTTACAATTTGATTATTTTAGGCAAATCGGGTTCACTTGATTTCGGCGGATTTGATATGGATAACCGTTTCTATCTTAATTATGATAATATGGAAACAGGTGCCTTCGCTATGGACACCGATGATATTGAGCAAACAACATTTTATCACGAAATGATGCACGCGTTTCAGTTCGCCTGCGATGATATAAAAAAGCCTGATGAGGACAGAATGGGTATAACGCATACTTATGATGAGATTGAAATAAATCCTTTTTCGTGGTATTGGCTTCTTGAAGGCTCGGCAGAAATGAATATGAGTCAGTATCTCGGTGTTCGTTATTCTACATATAAAAGCAAAATTACCTATATTGACAGTCTTAACTTTGTTTCAAATATAGTAAACGGAGATAACTTGGTTCAAACCGAAAAGTTGTGTTTTCAAAGAGATTTGAACAAGCTTTTTGAACAGCTTGGTGCAGTGACGGACGAAGAAAAAAGAGAAATTATAAAAATGATGTTTAGTATTGAGATTCTTCAAGAATCCGATACTGAATTTTATGACTGGTACGAGGACAAATACGGAGTCGATTTATCAATCAGCAGTAACGGAGATGAAACAAATCTCAGACTAACCGTAAAAGAAGATGCAATGCTGACTCTTACAAAGATTTTTTACAAAAAACTTGCCCGTCAGGTTAATTCGGGAGAAGCCTCCATTCAAGATGTGTATTATCTTATGAGATTGTGGGAGGCTGACATTAACCGTCATTTTTCAAATGATACAGTAGGGTATATGATGTTTTTCCACGATTTCTACGATACATATATTGATTTGCAAAATGAATTTTTGAATATTATTGCAGATGAAAACAGCTTGAGCTTTGATGATTTAAAAAATAATTTTGAATCTTATTCAATGAATACATCTTCAAAAACACCTAACTGTGATTTGAAATTTTTAAGTGCTGAAGGAAAAAATTACATCACAAAAGATTATTGTGATAGTTTTTATAAAAAAGGCTATCCAAGTATTCAGTCCTGCCAAAATCAAACTAAAGACCTCAGTGAAAATATTCTCTTGATGATGTTGAGATAAATAAGGTATTAGCTGGATAGC
>CALZHV010000017.1 GCA_945787485.1 uncultured Lachnospiraceae bacterium | reverse complement strand
CTTGATAGAAACGGTCTTAGACCTTCAAGATATTACATTATGGATGATGACAGACTTATCCTTTCATCAGAGGTTGGTGTCCTTGAGCTTGACGAGGCACATGTAGTGTGCAAGGAAAGATTACATCCGGGCAAATTGCTTCTTGTTGATACAAAAGAAGGAAAAGTAATTTCAGATGAAGAAATCAAGGAAAAATATGCAAATCAGAAGCCTTTTGGTGAATGGTTAGACAGTAATCTTCTTACACTTGGAGAATTAAAGATTCCTAATGAAAAGATTGTAAGCTATACAAAGGAAGAAAGAACAAAGCTTCAGAAGGCATTTGGATATACATACGAAGAATACAGAAACAGTATTTATTCAATGGCATTAAACGGTTCAGAGCAGATTGGTTCAATGGGTATTGATACTCCTGTTGCTGTATTGTCCAAAGAGTATCAGCCGCTGTTTTATTATTTCAAGCAGTTGTTTGCGCAGGTTACTAACCCGCCTATCGATGCCATAAGAGAGAAGATAGTGACATCAACAACGGTTTATGTTGGTAAAAATGGTAATTTGCTTGAGGAACAGGCTGAAAACTGTAAGGTTCTTAAGATTGAAAATCCTATTTTGTCAGACCTTGACATGCTCAAGATTAAGTCAATGAAAAAGGATGGCTTTAAGGTTGAAACAGTACCTATTATTTTCTACAAAAATACGCCAATCAAGACTGTAATTGAGCATTTGTTCGTAAAGGTTGATAAGGCATACCGTGAAGGTGCAACCATCATTGTACTTTCAGACAGAGGTGTTGATGAAAATCATGTTGCACTTCCATCACTTCTTGCAGTGGCAGCAGTTCATGATCATCTTGTAAAAACAAAGAAATGTACAGCAATGTCACTTATTCTTGAATCAGCTGAGCCAAGAGAAGTACATCATTTTGCTACTTTGCTTGGATTTGGTGCAAGTGCCGTAAATCCATATCTTGCACATTCAACTATTGGTCAGCTTATTGAAGATGGTTTATTAAATAAGGATTATTATGCTGCAGTTGCTGATTATGACTTCGCAATCACACACGGAATTGTAAAGATTGCTTCAAAGATGGGTATTTCTACAATACAGTCGTATCAGGGCAGTAAGATTTTCGAGGCCATTGGTATTTCTTCGGAAGTAATTGATAAATACTTCCCTGGAACTGTCAGCCGTATCGGCGGTATTACACTTGATGATATTGCTGAGACAGTTGATAAGCAACATTCAAAAGCATTTGACCCACTCGGACTTAAGAGTGATTTGAGCCTTGTTTCAATGGGACGTCATAAGATGAGAAGTCAGGGCGAGGAGCACAGATATAATCCACAGACAATTCATATGCTACAGCAGTCTACAAGAGATGGTGATTATAACAAATTTAAACAATATACAGAAATGATAGATGGCGAACAAAGCGGATACTTAAGAAGTCTAATGGAATTTAATTATCCTGACAAAGGAATTGATATTTCAAAGGTTGAAAGCGAGAAGGAAATTGTAAAGAGATTTAAGACAGGTGCGATGTCATACGGTTCTATCTCGGAGGAAGCTCATGAAGCACTTGCAATTGCCATGAATCATTTACATGGTAAGTCTAATAGTGGTGAAGGCGGTGAAAGTGATGAAAGACTTGAAACTGCAGGAACTATGAATGATAAGTCATCAGCTATCAAGCAGGTTGCCAGCGGTAGATTTGGTGTTACAGAGAAATATTTGCTTAGTGCTAAGGAAATACAGATAAAGATGGCTCAGGGTGCAAAACCGGGTGAGGGAGGTCATCTTCCTGCTACTAAGGTTTATCCTTGGATTGCTAAGACAAGACATTCAACTCCGGGTGTAAGCCTTATCTCTCCACCACCGCATCATGATATTTATTCAATTGAGGATTTGGCACAGCTTATATATGATTTGAAGAATGCTAATAAGAATGCAAGAATATCGGTTAAGCTTGTTTCGGAAGCCGGTGTTGGTACGGTTGCTGCAGGTGTTGCAAAAGCAGGTGCGGGAGTAATTCTTATTTCCGGATATGATGGAGGTACGGGAGCAGCACCACTCAGCTCTATCCACAATGCAGGTCTTCCTTGGGAGCTTGGTCTTGCTGAGGCACATCAGACACTTGTTGCAAACGGGCTCAGAAACAGAGTAGTTATTGAAACTGACGGAAAGCTTATGAGCGGTAAAGATGTTGCCATAGCAGCAATTCTTGGTGCAGAGGAATTTGGTTTTGCAACAGCACCGCTTGTAACTCTCGGATGCGTAATGATGAGAGTTTGTAACCAGGATACTTGTCCAATGGGTATTGCAACACAAAATCCGGAGCTTAGAAAGAAATTTATCGGAAAAGCGGAATATGTAGAAAACTTTATGTTATTTGTTGCCAGACAGCTTAGAGAAATCATGGCAAAGCTTGGCGTCAGAACAGTGGATGAGCTTGTCGGTAGAACAGACCTTCTTAAAGTAAAGGATGGTTTACAGGGAAATGCAAGCAAGCTTGACCTTAGTAAAATTTTGTTACAGGATGACAGCTTACATGGTAAGGGAGCTGTATTTGATGAAAAATGCGTATATGACTTCAAGCTTTCAGAAGTTAAGGATGAGTCAGTACTCTTAAAGAAACGTTCACTTAAAAATGCAATAGACAGTGGAATCAAGAAGAGCTTTGAAGTATCCTTAAGCAATATTGACAGAACCTTCGGTACTCTTGTCGGTTCAGAAATAATTAGAAAACATCCTAACGGATTAGACGATGACAGCATTACAATTAATTGTGACGGTCACGGTGGACAGAGCTTTGGTGCATTTGTTCCAAAGGGACTTACACTTAATCTTAAGGGTGATTCAAATGATTACTTTGGAAAGGGACTTTCAGGTGGTAAGCTTGCCGTTCATGCTCCTGAAAATGCAAGTTATGCTCCGGCGGATAATATTCTTATCGGTAATGTTGCACTTTATGGCGCTACTTCAGGTGAGGTTTATATCGCAGGTCGTGCAGGTGAGAGATTCTGTGTAAGAAATTCAGGTGCAACTGCAGTAGTTGAAGGTGTTGGTGAGCATGGTTGTGAATATATGACAGGCGGTAAGGTAGTTGTACTCGGACCAACAGGAAAGAATTTTGCAGCAGGTATGAGCGGCGGTATCGCATATGTACTTGATGAAGATAATCACCTATACAGAAACTTGAATAAAGAACTTGTAAATATGGAAAAGGTGGAAATCAGACAGGAACAGGATGAGTTAAAGAAGATAATAGAAAATCATGTTGCGGCAACAGGCTCAACTAAGGGTAAAGAAGTACTTGATAACTTTGAAAAGCTTCTTCCAAAGTTCAAAAAGATTATACCTGTTGACTACAAGAAGATGATGTTGACTCTTGCAAAATATGAAGAACAAGGCTATAGCAGAGAAGATGCCAAGATTGAAGCATTTTACAGCATAGTTGGCGAAAAGAAGGCATAGGAGGGTAAAGAAATGGCTAAAACAACTGGTTTTTTAGAATATGATAGAGTAACCGGCCCGGAAACTCCTGTTTCAGAGCGAATCAAAAATTTTAAAGAATTTCACGGAAACCTTCCTTTGAAGGAACAACAGCTTCAGGCTGCCAGATGTATGGATTGTGGAGTACCATTTTGTCAGGCAGGAATGATGATAGCCGGAATGGCTTCCGGATGTCCTTTAAATAATCTTGTACCTGAAATAAACGACCTCGTATATCAGGGTAATTTTGAGCAGGCATACAAGAGACTTTCAAAGACACATTGCTTCCCTGAATTCACTTCAAGAGTATGTCCTGCATTATGTGAGGCAGCATGTACATGCGGAAATAATGGCGAGGCAGTTTGTACAAAGGAAAATGAGAAAGCTGTTATTGAATATGCTTTTGAAAATGATCTTGTTAAGATGGAAGAACCAAAGACGAGAACGGGCAAGAATATTGCAATAGTCGGAAGCGGACCTTCAGGACTTGCAGCAGCAGCCATGTTAAACGAGAGAGGTCACAATGTTACTATATATGAGAGAAGTGACCGTGCAGGTGGCTTGCTCAGATATGGTATTCCTAACATGAAGCTTGAGAAGTGGGTAATAGACCGAAGAATTAAACTCATGGAGAAAGCTGGCATAAAATTTGTATATAATACAAATGTTGGCAAGGATATTTCAAGTAATGAGTTGAAAGATTCTTACGATAGTGTTATATTGGCTTGCGGTGCATCAAATCCGAGAGATATAAATGTTCCGGGAAGAGATGCAAATGGAATTTATTTTGCAGTAGATTTTTTGAGCAAAGTGACTAAAATATTACTTGACAGTAATTTTAAAAATGTCCCATATGAGCTTGCAAAAGATAAGAATGTTCTTGTAATCGGTGGCGGTGATACAGGTAATGACTGTGTTGGTACATCAATAAGACTTGGCGCCAAAAATGTCATACAGCTTGAGATGATGCCAAAGGCACCTGAAGAAAGAACAGCTTCTAATCCATGGCCTGAATGGCCAAAGGTGCTTAAGACTGATTATGGTCAGGCTGAAGCAATAGAAGTATATGGAAAAGATCCAAGAGTATATCAGACAACTGTTAAAGAGTTTATAAAGGATGAAGCCGGAAATGTAAAGGCAGCGGTTATCATTAAGCTTGAAGCAGTAATGGATCATAAGACAAAGAGAATGAATATGGTTCCTGTCGAAGGAAGTGAAGAGACTATAGACGTTGATTTAGTATTAATTTCTGCAGGATTTCTTGGCTCAGAGGATTACATTGTAAGCGATATGGGTGTAAAATGTGATGGAAGAACTAATGTGCTTACACAGTGCGGTTCATACATGACATCTGTTGAGAATGTATTTACATGTGGAGATATGCATAGAGGACAGTCACTTGTTGTCTGGGCAATAAGAGAGGGAAGAAATGCGGCAAAACAGGTAGATGAATTCTTGATGGGATACACAAATTTATAAAATACTCCGCTTTAGGCATCATGCTTTTAGTGGGTATGGTGCCTATTGATTAGTATAGTATTTTAGGAGGATGACAATGACAAGGGACGAAATATTAGACATGGTTGAACAGGAAGATGTCGAATTTATTAGACTGCAGTTTACGGATATGTTCGGCAACCTCAAGAATGTAGCGGTAACAGCAAATCAGTTAGCTAAGGTGTTGGATAAAAAATGTGCTTTTGACGGTTCGGCATTATTTGATGAGACAAGGGCAAGTGAAGAGGAGTTATACCTTGCTCCTGATTTAGATACATTTGTTGTATTGCCATGGAGACCGCAGCAAAGGCGTGTTGCAAGATTACTTTGCGACATTCATGACAGAAAGGGTAACGAATATAATTTGAGTCCCAGATACATACTTAAGGAAGTGTTAAATAAAGCACGCGAAAAAGGTTATGACTTTTATGTTGACCCTCAGTGTGAATTTTTTCTGTTCCATTTAGATGATAATGGAATACCAACAACACTTACACACGAAAAAGCAGGATATATGGATGTTGGTCCGATGGACCTTGGTGAAAATGCAAGAAGAGATATGGTTATGGCTCTTGAAGAAATGGGATTTGAGATTGAGTCTTCACATCATCAAAAGGCACCGGGACAGCATGAAATAGATTTTGGAGAAGCTGAAGCACTTGAAATAGCTGATTCAATTATTACTTTTAGAAGTGCAGTGAAATCAACGGCAAGACGTTTCGGGCTTCATGCTTCATTTATGCCTAAACCTAAGAAGGGTGTTGCAGGTTCAGGTATGCACATGAATTTTTCTGTCTACAAGGATGGAAAAAATATATTTAATTCTAAGGATGATGAACTTAAAGACGAGGCAAAAGCCTTTATCGCAGGCATTATGGAACATGCAAGAGCGATGTGTGTTGTGACTAATCCATTAGTGAATTCGTATAAGAGAATTAATTCCGGTTTTGAAGCTCCGAAGGAAATCAGATGCTCAAGAAAGAATGATAATTCTCTTCTTCGTGTGTCTGCAAGATATGCAGAGGATACAAAGCTGGAAATACGTTTTCCGGATTCAGCAGCAAATCCGTATCTTGCAATTGCACTATGTGTTATGGCAGGCCTTGATGGCATAGAAAAGGGTTTGGTGCTTGATGACAGCTCATCAAAATTAACGGAAGACAAAAAGACGGTGGAACAGCTGCCAGGTACTTTGAGAGAAGCAATAAGCATAGTTGCAAATGACAGCTTCCTTTCGGATGTGCTTGGATGCGAATTCGTAGATATATATATAAAAGCCAAGCTCAACGAATGGGATGAATATATGGAAGAAGTATCTGATTGGGAAGTTAAAACATATCTTAGCAAAGTATAACGAGGTGTTTGCAATATGGGCGGTATAATTATAGCTATGCCACGCATAGAGGATGCTAAGAAAATAGGAGACATCCTTGTATCGCATGGCATTCAGACAGTTGAAACCTGTACTACAGGAAATGCCGTATTGCAAAAGGCCCATCAATTGGATAGTGGAGTTGTTATATGCTCGAGAAATCTAAAGGATATGTATTTTTCTCAATTACAGGATAATCTGCCGGATTACTATGAAATGATACTATTGGCATCAAGGGACAGACTCGATGAATGTCCTGAAGATATAATTAAAATAGGACTTCCGTTTAGAAAGTCAGAGTTAATAAATACTGTTGAATCAATTTTAGCTGAGTTAGACAGAAAAACACGCAAGAAAAAAACACCTCCTAAAAGGAGAAGTAAGGAAGAACAGCAATTGATTGACAAAGCGAAGGTAATATTAATGAAAAAAAATGATATGACTGAGCCGGAGGCTTTCAGATATATTCAAAAAAACAGTATGGATTCAAGTACGAGCATGGTTGAAACTGCACAAATGATTTTGCAATGGCAGATAGATTAAATGCGTTATTGTAATGATGAAGATACTTTAATCATCATTCTAATGTTATAAATTAAAATAAGAAGGTTGATAAGGATGAGTGAACAGACAAAAAGAAAATTGATTTTGGAAGATGGCTCCTTTTATGTAGGAGATGCCTTTGGAAGCCAGGAAGACAAAATACTTGAAATTGTATTTAATACTTCTATGGTTGGATATCAGGAAATTTTATCAGATCCGTCATATACTGATCAGGGTGTTGTTATGACATATCCTTTGATTGGTAATTACGGAATGGCTGATGATGATTATGAAACTGAAACACCAACTATCAGTGCTTTGATTGTTCGTGAATATAATGATGAGCCATCAAATTTCAGAAGTACAAACACTTTAGGAAGTGTAATGGAAAAATACAATATTGCAGGAATAAGCGGAATTGATACTCGTAAACTTGCAAGAAGTATACGTGATATTGGAAGCTGTAAGGCAATGATAACAGACTGTGATGCCGATGTGTCAGAAGTAGTAGAAAAGCTTAAGGCACATGAGCTGCCTCACAATGCAGTAAGCCGTGTAAGCAGAAAAGAAATTGTAAAATACGGTAGTGATGATTTGCCATTTCATGTTGTAGCTATAGATTGCGGAATGAAGCAGAATATAGTACGAAGCATGAATAATATGGGCTGTGTTGTGACAGTTGTACCATGGAACACACAGGCTTCTGTTATAGAAGGATTAAATCCGGACGGTGTATTTATTTCAAACGGGCCGGGAGACCCAACAGATGTTCCGGAAGTAATTGAAACAATAAAAAGCCTGAAAGGCAAATATCCGATATTTGGTATATGTCTTGGACACCAGATATTATCGCTTGCTTACGGAGCGACAACGTACAAATTAAAGTTTGGCCACAGAGGTGGTAATCATCCTGTTTGTAACAACCTCACAGATAAAATAGAAATAACTTCACAAAATCACTCATATGCAGTATCAAAGGAAAGCCTTGTGTCTACAGAACTTAAGGCGACACATATAAATTTGCTCGATGGAACAATCGAGGGTGTTGCATGTGAAAAGGATAAAGCATTTGGAGTTCAGTACCATCCTGAGAGTGCTCCGGGACCACAGGATAGTTCATATTTGTTTAATCAATTTATAGCTAATATGAAGGAGGTAAAGAACAATGCCTAAGAGAACTGATATAAAAAGAATTCTTGTAATCGGATCGGGTCCTATAGTTATAGGACAGGCAGCAGAGTTTGACTATGCGGGAACACAGGCATGCCTTTCACTTAAGGAGGAGGGATATGAGGTCATTCTTTGCAACTCAAATCCGGCTACAATTATGACTGATACATCTATTGCGGATAAAGTTTATATGGAGCCGCTCACATTGGAATTTATTGCTAAAATCATCCGTATGGAGCGTCCTGATGCCATACTTCCGGGTATTGGCGGTCAGACAGGACTTAATCTGGCAATGCAGCTTGAGAAAAAGGGAGTACTTAGAGAATGTAATGTTGAGCTTTTAGGTACAAGCTTTGAAAGTATTGAAAGAGCTGAGGATAGAGAGCTTTTCAAGGAAATGTGCGAAGAAATCGGAGAACCGGTTCTTCCTTCTTTCGTTGCCAATACACTTGAAGAAGGTATTGAGGCAGCAGAAAATATTGGATATCCGGTTGTTCTAAGACCTGCATTCACACTTGGCGGAACGGGCGGTGGTTTTGCAGAAAATAAAAAAGAATTAGTAGAGCTGTTGAAAAATGGTCTTGAGCTTTCACCGGTTAATCAGGTTCTTGTAGAAAAGAGCATCAAGGGATATAAGGAAATTGAATACGAGGTAATACGTGATTCAGCAGATACAGCTATTACAATCTGTAATATGGAAAATGTGGATCCTGCAGGTATTCATACAGGTGATTCTATCGTAGTTTGTCCTTCGCAGACACTTACTAATAAAGAGTATCACATGCTTAGAGACAGTGCTTTAAAGATTATACGTACTCTTAAAATAGAAGGTGGATGTAATGTTCAGTTTGCACTTGATCCTAACTCGTTTCAATATTATTTGATAGAGGTAAATCCAAGAGTTTCAAGATCTTCTGCACTTGCATCAAAGGCCAGCGGTTATCCTATTGCAAGAGTGTCGGCAAAAATTGGCGTTGGTATGAGACTTGATGAGATTCGGCTTGCAAATACACTTGCCTGTTTCGAACCTGCACTTGATTATGTTGTTACAAAGGTACCAAGATTCCCATTTGATAAATTTGCAGATGCAAACAATAAACTTAGTACTCAGATGAAGGCAACCGGCGAGGCTATGAGTATAGGGCGTACTATTGAAGAAAGTTTACTCAAAGCTATACGTTCACTTGAAATAGGTATGGTTCACCTTCATATGCCAAAGTTCGATAATTATAAAACAAAGGATTTGTTAGATTATATTCAGATTGGTACAGATGACAGAATATTTGCCATAGCTGAGTTGATTAGAAGAGACGAAGCTATAGATACAATATATGAGCTGACAAAGATTGATAAACTATTTTTGAGAAAAATCAGAAATATCGTTGAAGAAGAAACATTATTAAAGCAAAATGTCGGCGATATAAGTGAATTATATAAAGCCAAAAAAATGGGATTTTCAGATGTTGCAATAGCAAAGTATTGGGGCAAAAAGCCAAAGGAAATATTCCAAATCAGACAGGATAATGATATTAAGCCAATCTATAAAATGATTGATACATGCGCGTCTGAGTTTGAAAGCTATGTACCATATTTTTATTCGACATATGAAGAAGAAAATGAATCTGTAATATCAGATAAAAAGAAGATATTAGTTCTTGGCTCCGGTCCGATAAGAATTGGACAGGGTGTAGAATTTGATTATTCTACGGTTCATGCTGTACAGACAATTAAAGAAGCCGGATATGAGGCTATTATTATAAACAATAATCCTGAAACCGTTTCTACAGATTACACAACATCAGATAAGCTTTATTTTGAACCACTTTGTACTGAAGATGTAATAAATATAATAACAATGGAAAATCCGGACGGTGTTATTGCATCTCTCGGCGGTCAGACAGCCATCAATCTTGCGGATTCTCTTATGGAATATGGTGTTAAAATTGTCGGAACAGACTGCGCAGCTATAGCAAAAGCAGAAAACAGGGAGTTATTTGAAGCTTTGCTTGAAGAACTTAATATTCCACAGCCTAAAGGTTGTGCGGTTACAAATATTGAGGATGGTGTCAAAGCAGCTGAAGAGATTGGTTATCCCGTGCTTGTACGACCAAGCTTTGTTCTTGGTGGTAGAGCCATGCAGATTGTTGCAAAGGAAGAAGACTTAAGACATTACCTTAAGACTGCCGTAGAAATAGATGAGGATAAGCCGGTACTTGTTGATAAATATATCAGAGGAAAAGAACTTGAGGTTGATGCGATATGTGACGGAAGAGATGTATTTGTACCGGGTATTATGGAGCTTGTTGAAAGAACAGGTGTACATTCGGGAGATTCGATATCTGTATATCCTCCATTTAGCGTATCAGATAAGGTAAAAGGAACAATACTTCAATACGCAAAGAAGCTTGGCCTTGGAATTGGAATAGTCGGATTGTACAATATTCAATTTATTGTAGATGAAAATGATGAAGTGTATATTATTGAGGTTAATCCAAGATCGTCAAGAACAGTGCCGTTTCTTTCTAAGGCAACAGGCTACAGTCTGGCAGATATTGCGACATATGTTATTCTCGGAAGAAGTCTTAAGGAGCAGGGTATATTTGATTTATATCCTGAAGAGAAAAAGAGATGTTATGTGAAAGCTCCTGCATTTTCATTCTCAAAGTTAAGCGGTATGGATGCATATCTTTCACCTGAAATGAAATCTACAGGTGAAGCTATCGGATATGATGATAAAATGCACAGAGCTGTGTACAAAGCGCTCATTGCGGCAGGCAATAAGCTTTCGAATTATGGAACCGTTGTTGTTACACTTGCAGATGAAGATAAAGACGAGGCGCTTCCGCTTATTAAGAGATTTTATGACATGGGCTTTAATATTGAAGCTTCAATAGGTACTGCGGAATTCTTAAAGCAAAAGGGTATACGTACAAGAATCAGACATAAGCTTAGCGAGGGAAGTACGGAAATACTTGATGCAATTCGTTCAGGCTATGTAAGCTACGTAATAAATACAAGAGCCGTTCTTTCAGGCATACATTATGAGGATGGTGTAGCAATAAGAAGATGTGCTAATGAGAATAACGTAACAATATTTACGTCACTTGATACAGTTCGTGTGTTGCTTGATGTACTTGAAGAAATTACGGTTGCAATATCAACAATTGATAAATAAATATAGCATGACAAAATGTGTTTTTCATAGCTTTACAAAACTTACTTTCAATTTACAATCATTTTACAAGTATGTGATAGAGAAATGCTTTTTTGAATGATAAGATGTCAGACAGAGTAAATAAAATCGAATGATGGCAGAAACTTGCTATGCATGCGGAAAAGATTTATTTAATAGACACAAGAAGGAGAAAATAAGTTTTGAATTATAAAGATATATTGACAGATGAAGAAGTAAAAGCATTTCTAAAAAAATCAAATGATAATCTTGAAGTGCTAGGATATACGGAACATTCGGAAAAACATTGTGCAATTGTTGCAAAACGTGCAGGAAGTATTCTTTCACAACTCGGATATTCAAAGCATGATATTGAGCTTGCGCAGATAGCCGGTGCAATGCACGATATCGGTAATTTTATTAACAGAAATAAACATGCGGAATATGGAGCAATTTTGTCATATAATATTTTATCAAGAATGAAGATGCCGTTAGAGGACAGAGTTATAATATCTTCTGCTATAGGAAATCATGATGAAACTACAGGAGGAGCAATCGATGCAATATCGGCTGCTCTTGTCCTTGCAGATAAAACAGATGTCAGAAGGAACAGAGTTGGAAATAAAGATAAATCCAACTATGATAAACATGATCGTGTCAATTATGCCGTCACAAATTCCACAGTAAAAGTAAATTCTGATAAACATGTGATTACTTTAAATTTACAAATAGATGAAGATATTTGTACTATGTATGAGTATTTTGAAATATTTTTAGGCAGAATGATGATGTGCAGACGAGCGGCAGAATTACTTGGAACAAGATTTAAGCTGACGGCGAATGGTCGTAAGGTTTTATAAATCATAAATCTGTAACATATGTTATTATTATGGTAGGACTAAGTTGGTTTTCAGACTTGAAGTACGAGACTGAAAACCAACTTAGTCCTACTTTTTTTAATGAAAATTAGATACTGCATCATTAAAGTACATGTTGAATCAACATAAAATGCATGCTATATTGACATTACTTCAAACATATTTACTTTTATTTGTAATGAGAATGAAGTTTTTCTGACTCATACATATTGCACGGAAATTTAGTTAGGATAAGGAGACATTTTATGTCATTATCAAATAAACAGACGACCAAATCGGCAGATAAAATATTAGCAGGCATTTCTTTCTGGTTATTCATAATAGCATTTATTGCAATTATTACACTTATATCTTTTTTTGCAATAAAAAATAATACTATGGTTATACAAACGAGAAATGAGAAAGACATTAGACAGATAACAGATTACGCATGCAAAGAAATAAATGATGAAAATTCTCCAATCGGTATTAGAAAGGAAATCACATTTACCCTTGATAAAACGATAGAAACGGATGTTACACTCGCATTTTACACAGTACACCAGTATGTATCGGTGTGGCTGGATGGAGAAAATGTGTACCAATTACAGCCATACGAAAATTTGAAATTTAGTAAAACAGTAGGTTGTAACTGGGTCATGATACCCATATATCGGGAAGATGCCGAAAAAGAGGTAAAAATAGAAATAACACCTGTTTATGAAAGCTTTCGAAACAGGGAAGTAGAGCTTCTAATAGGCTCAGAGCTTTCCGTATACAAAGAACGTTTATCAAAAGACTTGCCACAGCTTATCTTAGGAATTATTGCAGTTTTTGTGGGTATTGTATTTATTTGTGTTTCAGGTTATCGGAACAGTAAAAGGAGAGCTTGGGATAATATTTTTGAACTTGGTATTTTTGCCACCATGCTTGGTTTTTGGAAACTGACAGACACAAGGTTTACTCCATTCATTCTTCCTGATAAATCAGTTATGTTCTTTTATATATCAGTGACTATGCTTATGATTGGCATTGTACCTCTCATGAAGTGGATTGGAAGGTATTATACAAAAAAGAGTAAATGCGCATTGGAAGTGTATTGTATTTTGTCTGTTTTAATAAGCCTTATACAACTGATGTTGCAATTTTTAGGAATATTGGATATAAGGGAAACATTGACAGTAACTCATATTGTAATAGGAATCGGTGTTATTCTTGCAGGTATTCTCGCAGTATATGAAAAAATAAAAAATAAGGAAAAACGTGAGATTTTTATTGGAACCAAACTTTCATATCTATGTGTAGTAGGTGTAATTGCAGATGTGGCGGCTTTTTATATAAAGGGAAATTCATCCGGGCTTGTGTTTACACTGCTTTCATTTCTTATCTATATGGTGTTTGTTGGTGTTGCCACAATGAACAATTATAGCGAGAAAGAATTGCTGCTTGCGGAAAAAGAGCATCAGTTGGCAGAAAAGGACAGAGAGCTGGCAGAAAAAAACAGGGAGCTGGCAGAAAAAGACAGAGAACTTACAGAACGTCGTATTGCCGTTATGATGAGTCAGATACGTAAACATTTTATTTTTAATGTTTTAACGACTATTAGTGGTTTTTGTAAATATGATGCAAAAAAAGCGGATGAAGCTTTAATTAGGTTTGCCAGATATCTGAGAAAGAATATAAACACAATTGAAGAAGAGGGAATGATTGCTTTTTCGGCAGAACTGGAACAGGTAGAGGATTATGTTGCGTTGGAACAAATGCGTTTTCCTGACAGAATTATGTTTTCTAAAAATATTGAGGAAATTAATTTTAAGATTCCTCCTCTTACTGTACAGCCACTTGTTGAAAATGCTATCAAGCATGGGTTATTGGAAGATGACCGTAGTGGAACGGTAATGCTTCGAACACAGCGAGAAGAAAATGTAGTTGTTATTACTATTTCAGATGACGGAGTGGGATTCATTCCTCGGGAACTGGAATCTAAGGAGTGTGTAGGTATCCGAAATGTGAGATATCGCCTTGAAAATATGGCAGGAGGAAGCATTGATTTTGA
Source organism: uncultured Lachnospiraceae bacterium (assembly GCA_945787485.1). Classification (GTDB taxonomy): domain Bacteria; phylum Bacillota; class Clostridia; order Lachnospirales; family Lachnospiraceae; genus Coprococcus_C. Next base: position 4,037 of record CALZHV010000017.1, on the reverse strand, counting down.
CAGTACTCCGGGAGTGGGAACAAAAGTAACCATAAAAATACCGATGGAGGTGACTGAATGAAAGTAATATACGTAGATGATGAGATAGCATTATTAAATAATTTCAAAATGACGATTGATGGATTAAATTTGGTGGAGGAATTAAGCTTGTTCCGTAAAAGCGAGGAAGCTTTGAAATGGGCACAGGATAATACTGTGGATGTTGCTTTTCTTGATATTCATATGCCGGGAATTAATGGTATTGAGCTGGCGAAAAGATTGAAAGATATAGATATAAATATACGTATAGTATTTGTAACAGCATATGAACAGTATGCGTTAGAGGCATTTGGTGTAGATGCCATTGGCTATCTTCTAAAACCTTATTTTAAGGAAGATGTGGTTAAAGAATTGGAAAAGGCTTCTTATATTTCTGCACGACCTAAAAAAAAGATAGTTATACAAACAATGCCGGACTTGCTTGTTACTGTAGATGGCACTCCTCTTCATTTGGGACATACCAAGCAGGAAGAACTATTTGCATTACTGGTTGACAGAGGGGCAGTAGGAATTACCGGAGGAGAAGCAGTTGCATGTCTGTGGCCGGATAAAGCTGTAGGTGACAGTGTTTATTGGGTTACAATGTCAAGGCTTAAGGATAAGCTTAAGGAAGCAGGGATTGATAATATTATCGGAACAGACGGAAAAACGAAATATCTGCGTACAGATCAGGTTGATTGTGACTTGTATAGGATATTATCGGGAAAGAAAGATTCGATAGCAGATTATCATGGCTCATATTTAAAAAGATACAGTTGGTCGGAGGAACGAAATGGGCAACTTGCAGAGCTAAAAAATCAATGGGAAATGGATGCTGGAAGTCATAAATAATCAAAATAATACAATAAGAATAATTTATATTATAAGCAATGCGATATAGATGCTGCGAGTTTTCTATAATGTATTGCTTTTTTATTTAAAACAGACAAAAAGTCTTTTTATTTTATTTAAAAAAGACAAAACGTAAGGTTTTTGTAAGGGTAGATGTGGTATTCTGTTACGGATTTAGAATGTGCAAATAGTGTGATTGTATGTAAAAAGAGAAAATCTTGAAGATGAAAATATATTATACTGCTAATTTTGATAAATGATTTTTTCTGACATATGAAAAATGAGAGGAGAAAACATATGAGTTTTATGAGGAAACATAAAAGAAGAAATGTATATGTCAAAATGCTTGCACTTGTATTTGGTATCTATATGGCTGTGTCTGTATGTTTGAACATTGGCTCCGTATACGCAGAAGAAGATGTAAATCGTAGATTGAAAAATGGTAGCTTTGAAGATGATCAAACATGGACAAAAGATTATAATACACAGTCTCAAAGTCTTATTCCTTCATGGAATACAACCGCGTCTGATGGGCAAATTGAATTATTTAGAACGAATTCAAGCACATATATTAAAGGCGTGACATTAACACCTTCAGAAGGAGATTATGCAGCGGAATTAAATGCAAACGAAGAGAGTACATTATATCAGAACGTTGTCACAATGCCTGCAAGTGTCTATCAATGGGGACTGGATCATGGTGCCCGTAATGCAACGGATACCATGGCATTGGTAATAGGACCACAACAGACTGTGGATCCTTCAAAACCGGATCTGAATAACGATGGTAAACCGGATAAATCCGGAAGGGATCAGCTGATGCAAATGGTCGACTGGCTAATTGCACAGGGGAAAACTTCTGTAAAAACCTCTGCAAATGCGGGGATGGGGGAGCATCTTATAGTTTACAGTAAGAAATTTGCGGCAAGTGGTACCTTTGAAAATAATTCGGGAAATAATGCCTTCAGTATGACACCAAGCTCTATCTATACCGAAGAGTGGCATATCTGGATTATGGCAGACAGCAGCGTTTCAAGTGGTACAAATCCATGGGGAAAATATGGCGCCAATGCTACTACTAATAATAATACGATTAATACTACTACTGGTACAGGAGTAGATATGAGTAAAGATTATTTCTATACTGTGCCTGCAGGTCAGACAGGAACTATATTTGGATTCGTGTCTGTTGGAGGCGTTGATGCCAATGGTAAGCTTAATAGTAATAAGAGTTTCGGTAATTTCCTGGATAATATTAACTTCAAAATATTCCATCCATTATCAGGAAGTACAACACTTCATGGAAGTGGTGTAGTTAGTAACAGTGATGGAACAACTACAGGTAATGGTGATATAAGTTCAGGTTACAAGGTTACAGTGGATAACAAGTTGATTACTTATGCAGTTGATGGGGAACCATTGAAGGTACAGGCGGTTATTAAGAAAGATGATGCTACAGAAGGATGTGAATTCGTCGGATTATATTATACGATACAGGATGCGTCGGGAAATCTGATAACTGCATTTTTGAAAAAAGATGGGAATGAGATAGATTATCGAGATGATTTGACAGCTCAGGAAATGAAGGATAAATGGATAAAATACATTAACGGAGACGGAGACATCATATATACCTATTATTTGGATAATATTACCTCGGCAACGGACCTGCATTTTGTCTTTATCAAGAGTCCTACAGTGACCTATGATCCAAATGGTGGATTAGCATATACTGTTGAAAGAACTTATAATACGGATGAAGCCGTTAATGTTTACAGCTTCAAACCGGTTTCTAAAGAAGAAGAGGAAAATGAATTTATATATATTGCTCCATATGTATCCAAGGCAGCAGAAGGTCAAAATGATGGCTGGAAATTTATGGGATGGTTATTGACCGGTGATACAGTAAGTGATGTACCAGTGGATAAGCAGATTAATGCTGACAAGCTGGGTACATTGCTACTTCCGGCAGAGCACACTATTGCCTGTGATTATAATGGAGAACAGACAAAGAAGGAGCAGTACTTTAAAATATGGGATAAGGGTATTGCAAAGTCTGCACAGAAACAGAATACTGATGACAAAACATATACGGAATGGAACACAACAGATACTGAGGCACAAATCTGTTATGCCAATATCCACAAAGGACTTACTATGGTTGCACAGTGGCGGTGGCGACAGGCATTCATTCCACAAACAAAAAGTAGTGATGTATATATAAATTCAGAGACTGGTGGAACGGTTGAAATTACCAGTGTAACAGACACAACTGATACAAATTACATGGCTGAATATAATGAAAATGGGGGAAGTGGTGGAAAAGCTTATTTTGCGACAACGGACGAAATTGTAACTGCCACTGCAACAGCAAAAACAGGTTATGAATTTGAGGGCTGGTATGATAGTGACGGGAAACTAATTTCGACGAAAGCAACTTACAGTTTTACTGAAACGAAAGAAAAAGTTGGCACTTACTATGCAAGATTTTCCACAAGTGTTACTCAAAAATATATCCGTCAGATAAAGGATGGTGAAAATTGGATAGAAACCGACGATGACAACATAGCAATACTTGATCGTTATATCTATTCTGATACTGTTGGAAATGAAGTAAGCTCTACAGTTACCGTTAAGGAAGGATATAAGTTTGTCGGCTGGTATGATGAACAGGGAAGAGAAGTTACATCAGGCATGCTATATGATGCCGGAAAGACGATAAAGTATACTACAGAGACAGATGCGACATATTATGCAAGATTTGTAAATACGGTAACCCAGAAGTTTATCCGTCAGATAAAGAACGGAAATACATGGGATGAAACGACGGATGATGAAGTTGGAACATTAAGTCTCTACAGCCATACGGATGAGGCAGGAGAGGAAGTAAGTTCAACGGCAGAAGCAGGCACAGGATATAAGTTTGTCGGCTGGTATGATGAACAGGGAAGAAAAGTTACATCAGGCATGCTATATGATGCCGGAAAGACGATAAAGTATACTACAGAGACAGATGCGACATATTATGCAAGATTTGTAAATACGGTAACCCAGAAGTTTATCCGTCAGATAAAGAACGGAAATACATGGGATGAAACGACGGATGATGAAGTTGGAACATTAAGTCTCTACAGCCATACGGATGAGGCAGGAGAGGAAGTAAGTTC
>CALZHV010000016.1 GCA_945787485.1 uncultured Lachnospiraceae bacterium | reverse complement strand
TCCTAACTATGACGAAATGATGGAAATAACAAATCGTATTTATGACAATGCTCATAATGAGATATTACAATATCTTTTGACGATAGGCATAGTTGGAGTAATATCGTATCTTGGAATGGTTGTATGCAGTATTTCTTATATGCTTGTAAAAGGAAAAAACAATGTTTATGTAATTGTCTGTGCATCAGCTTGTATCGGATATTTTGCTCAGAGTCTGGTAAATTTGAATCAGCCCTTTACAACACCGTTTTTCTTTGTTTTTTTGGCGCTTGGAGTGGGGTTTGCAAGAGGCAGCAGGCTTAATTCAAACTAGACATATTGTGGTAATTGTTTTATAATATTTTGGTGAAATGACAGTATTTCTAAAGCTTTGATATATATTAAACTGCTTTGGATACTTATATATTAATTGGAGGAACTATTGATGAAGTTATATGATGAATTGGTAGCCAGAGGACTTATTGCCCAGGTTACAAATGAAGAAGAAATTAGTAAGCTTATAAATGAAGGAAAAGCTACATTTTATATAGGCTTTGACCCAACTGCTGACAGTCTTCATGTTGGACATTTTATGGCTCTTTGTCTTATGAAGAGATTACAGATGGCAGGAAATAAGCCGATTGCTCTTGTTGGTGGCGGTACGGCAATGATTGGTGACCCTTCGGGCCGTACAGATATGAGACAGATGATGACTCAGGAAACAATACAGCACAACTGTGAATGTTTTAAAAAGCAGATGAGCAGATTTATTGATTTTTCAGATGGAAAAGCTCTTCTCGTAAATAACGGGGACTGGCTTTTGAATTTGAATTATGTTGATGTATTAAGAGAAGTAGGCGCACATTTTTCAGTAAACAGAATGCTGACGGCAGAGTGCTACAAGCAGAGAATGGAAAAGGGTTTAAGCTTCCTTGAATTTAATTATATGATAATGCAGAGCTACGATTTCTATGCTTTATATCAAAAATATGGCTGTAATCTCCAGTTTGGTGGAGATGACCAGTGGTCAAATATGCTTGGCGGTACAGAGCTTATCAGACGTAAGCTTGGCAAGGATGCTCATGCCATGACAATTACTCTTCTTCTTAACTCAGAAGGAAAGAAGATGGGTAAGACACAAAAGGGTGCAGTATGGCTTGATCCGAATAAGACTTCGCCATATGAGTTCTTCCAATATTGGAGAAATGTTGCAGATGATGATGTTATTAAGTGTCTTAAAATGCTTACATTCCTTCCTCTTGAAGAAATAGAGAAAATGGAAAGCTGGGAAGGTGCCGAGTTAAATAAGGCAAAAGAGATTTTGGCATATGAACTTACAAATCTTGTACATGGTGAGGAAGAGGCTAAAAAGGCTCTTGAGGCTGCAAAGGGAATATTTGCAGGCGGAAATGCTGAAAACATGCCTAAGGCAGAGATTACACAGGATGATTTTACAGACGGGAAGATTGATGCTATTTCCATACTTGTTAAGGCAGGTCTTGTTTCTTCAAGAAGTGAAGGACGTAGAACGATTGAACAGGGTGGTCTTACAATCAATAACGAAAAGGTTACAGATATAGCAGCAACATATGAAATGTCTGAATTTGAATCAGATTTTATCGTTAAGAAGGGTAAGAAAAATTTCAGAAAAATAGTACTTGTTTAATTTGTTATAGAGAGGGGTTAACAAATGGCATTTGCGATAGTTGTAATTATAGCTATAGGTATTGGGGTATTCTTTTATATTAATAACAAGAAAAAAGATGTAAGTCATGCGGTTTATTATGTGCCGGACGAAGATGATTTAAAAAAGGCCGAAGAAAAGGCTGATAAAAAAATTGATAAAACGTCTCATATAAAATCAAATGAAATAGCAGATAATAAGCCTAAAACAAAATCTGTTGATGAAAAAAAGAAAATCATTTCAAGAGCAGATCTTGAACCGGAACCGATGACAGCTCCGGAAAACAGATTTTATGCACCGGAAGCTGAAATACTTATTGTGGATGATGAGCAGGAGAGTATCGAAAACATAGAACATATCTTAAGCAAGATAAGTGTAAGCTATGAGTCTGTAAATAGTGGAATGCAATGCTTACAGAGGGTTCAGGAAAAGGAATATCATTTTATTTTGCTCAGTCACAAAATGTCACGTATGGATGGAATACAGGTATTTAGAAATCTTAAAAAGACTGAAAATAATTTATCTGTAGGTGCAGCTGTTTATGCACTTACTCCTGCCAGAATAGAACAGGCAGCTGACATTTATATGAAAGAAGGCTTTGACGGATGTCTTACCAAACCTGTCGGAGAGTTTGCATTGCAATATGCTATAATGACGCAACTTCCTAGTGAACTTGTTACTATTTCAGGTAATATAAAAGAACAGCTTAAAATGGCTCTTGAAGCAGAAAAGCTGTTGGAAGATTATGGTATTATACTTGGAAAAGGAATCGAAGCAAACAATAATAGTGTTGAAGCATTCAAAAAGTGTGCGGAAGAATTTTGCGATGAATATGATGAAGTGCATTCAAACGTAGTCGGATACATATATGATGGAAAGAGCGAAGAATATGTCAAGGCTATGGAAAAACTCTTAAATGAAGCAAGAAGCTTAGGTGCAATTGAACTTGAAAATCTTGCCAAAGAGCATATAATGCTTGCGAAAGAAAATGATTTACAGGCAATTGATGAAAACTGGCGTGTGTTTACACTTGAATGGGAGAAAAATATCAAAGGTCTTAGAAAAATGCTTGGCAAAAATGAGTCTTTCAAAAATGTCACAGAAGTTCTTGTAGCTAAGACAAATGGAATTGAACTTTCAGATGATGAGCTTGCTCAAAATCTTGAAGAGATTCTTAAATTTATAAATGACAAGAAATATGCTGATGCAAAGACAAAGGTTAATTCTCTTAGAAATTATGAATTGTCAGAGGAAGTAAGAGTATTTATAGAAATTACTTATGTTGCTCTTATGGCAAATGATTATGAAAAAGCTAAGAACATGATTACTAAAATTTTGTAATATGTATGCAATGTGATAAATGTGGAGGTGTTTCATGAAAAAAATAATAAATACTTTTAAGAATGGAACACCTTACACAAAAAAAATATTATTGGGAGCCATAGGCTCGGGAATCGGAATCTTGTTGTTTCTGATTTTAGCTGTCGTATTTAAAACAATCTTATTTTTCTTTGGTTCTATTATATGTCTGTTTATTATGATAGCATTGATTCAAACATTATCAGTAAAAGAGTTCACGGACAGTCTTTCGGAAAGTGCTGCTGTTACAATTCAAGCTGATAATTCTATAGAAGACGAAATTCAAAAAGAGAAAGTAAATCAAGAAAAAGAACATCAAGAAAAAGGACATCAGGAAAAAGTAAATCAAGAAAAAGAACATCAGGAAAAAGAAAATAAAGAGAAAAAACAAAAAGAGAATAAGAAACTTAAAAAACAGAAAAGTTTAAAGGAAGAAAAGCAAAAAGGAAAACAAAAAGAAAATAAAAAACAGAACAAACAAAAGCTTGAAAAAGAAAAAAAGGCTGATTTGTTAAACGAGAGTGAAATTGAAAATAACAAGATAGAAAATTATAGTAATGGTGAACAGCATTACTTTGATAACAATAAAACAGAAAATGAATCAGAATATGAAGCGGAATATGATGATGAAGTGGGAATTACAGACGAGCTTATCACAGAAGATGCAGATGAAAAAGAAGTGACATTGCAGGCAACTGATGAGGAACTTAAATCATATAATAACCGAAAGCTTAAGAAGGTATTTCACAAATATAAGGTTAAAAGAGACCATAAGAAAATATTAATTGATAAATGTGAGAAGTATAATATTGTTCAGACACCGGCTTATGTATGGCTTATCAACAATGAATTACACATGCTCTTAATTGAACAGGAACCTAGAGAGCTGGTAATACCGGTAATCAGGCTTAACTATGTAAGTTATTTAAAGAAGGTTGAGGTTAATCCTGATGTCGATTATCCGGCATTCCACAAAAAGAATCTCATTACAGAGGTGTTTAAAGGCTGCTTGCCGGATTATATACACAGTACGGTACAGGGTGATATGTCGGCTTACAAAAATCTGTATGGTTTTGGACCGGGAATTTATGTGACTAACAGATCCGTTAAGCAGATATTTGATTTGCTTGCATTGGAATTTCGAGTTGAGGATAAGGTAACAACATCTAACAAGGTTAATTTGTATTTTAAAGAAGCATACAAATCGAGCATACTATTAAAAGATAATGTAATTGATGCCAATGGTTATGCGGACAGAATATCAAATACTCTTGATGACATGGCAAAGTCAACTATAAGCTACAATGAATTTAAAGATACATTAAACCTTATGATAAAAAACAAGCTTATTACACAGGAATTTGCCATGTATTACATGGGTGTTAGGGATAAAAATCGTGTATAAGTACATAATAAAAATTAACGTATAATATTATTTTTATAATAAAGGAGAATGAAATGAAAATAGCATTTTTTGATACAAAGCCTTACGACAAAATATGGTTTGAGCCTATGGCAAAGCAGGAAGGCTTTGAGATTGTTTTTTTTGAAGAAAAGTTTAATGCAAATACGGCTGTTATGTCTAAGGGCTGTGATGCAGTTTGCATATTTGTAAATGACAAAGCTGATGATAAAGCACTTGAAATAATAAAAGAGCTTGGTATTAAAGGAGTATTGTTAAGATGTGCAGGATTTAATAATGTTGACATAAAGACTGCAAAAAAGTTGGATATTCCTGTGTTGAGAGTACCGAGCTATTCTCCCCGAGCAGTTGCTGAATACGCATTGGGTCTCTTACTTGCAGTAAACAGAAAAATACACAGAGCATATGTTAGAACAAGAGATTTCAATTACAGCATTAACGGATTAATGGGAACCGATTTATCGGGAAAAACCATCGGTATTATCGGAACAGGAAAAATAGGTCAGGCATTTATGTCGCTTATAAAAGGATTTGATATGGAGGTTCTTTTATATGACCCATATCCTATAAAAGGAATAGTTGATGGTGACAAGGATGCTTTGATACAATTTGGCACAAACGTTAAATATGTTGACTTGGACACTTTATTTTGTAAAGCAGACGCAATAAGCATGCATTGTCCGCTCACAAAAGATACTTATCATATTATTAACAGGGAAAGCATAAATAAAATGAAAAAAGGAGTTTTGCTTGTTAATACCTCAAGAGGCGCATTGATAGATACAAGTGATTTGATAGAAGGTCTAAGAAACGATATTTTTGGCGGAATAGGCCTTGATGTGTACGAAGAAGAGGATGGAGTATTTTTTGAGGACATGTCAAATGTTAATATTAAAGATATGGATTTATTGAGCCTGACATCATTCAGAAATGTTATTTTAACATCACATCAGGCCTTTTTTACAAAGGAAGCAATGAGTGAAATTGCAAAGATTACGATAGAAAATGCAAAATCACTTGAAACAGGCTCGAACTTAAAAAATTTAGTTCTGGAATAGTTGTGATTAATAATATTAAGAAAAATGCCCTGTTTTTATACTTGCCTTTTCCTAAAAATTGAGTTATTTTAGTTACATGCTTAAGAAAATTAAAATAATTAAGGGAGGACATTTATTATGGAAATGGAATTATCATCAGAAATGTTAGGTACACGTTTGTTTAGTGAAGCAACAATGAGAGAACGTTTGCCAAAGGCAGTATTTAAAGAATTAAAGAAGACAATAGATTATGGTGCACCACTTGATACAGCTATTGCTGATTCTGTTGCAATTGCCATGAGAGAATGGGCAAAGGAGCTTGGTGCAACTCACTATACACATTGGTTCCACCCTCTTACTAATTTAACAGCTGAAAAACATGATTCATTTATAGATCCTGTAGGAGACGGTACATTTATAACTGAGTTTACAGGTAAGGAATTAATTAAGTCAGAGCCTGATGGTTCATCATTCCCTTCAGGCGGAATAAGAAGCACATGTGCAGCAAGAGGTTATACAGTATGGGATTCAACTTCACCTGCATTTGTAAAAGAGATTCCGGGCGGATGTAAAGTTCTTTGTATTCCTACTATATTTATTTCATATACAGGAGAATCACTTGACTTTAAGACTCCACTTCTTAGATCAAGTGATGCGGTAAGCAAACAGGCACTCAGAATATTGAAATTATTTGGAAAGACTCCTACAAAGGTTGTTACATCTGTTGGACCTGAACAGGAATATTTCCTTGTAAATAAAGAACAGTATTTAAAGAGACTTGACCTTAAGCTTTGCGGACGTACATTGTTTGGTGCACCTGCTCCAAAGGGACAGGAGTTAGACGATCAGTACTTCGGTGTAATTAAGGACAATATTTCAGTATTCATGAAGCAGCTCAACAGAGATCTTTGGGAGTATGGTATTCCGGCAAAGACTCAGCATAATGAGGTTGCTCCTGCACAGCATGAGATAGCTCCTATATATGGTACAACAAATGTAGGTAGTGATCAGAATGCACTTCTTATGGAAACACTTAAGAAGGTTGCTGACAGAACAGGCTTTGCATGTCTTCTTCATGAAAAACCATTCGCAGGAGTAAATGGTTCGGGTAAGCATAACAACTGGTCTGTCACAACAACAGATGGTGAAAACCTTATTGATCCGGGTAAAGAGCCTGAGAACAATCTCCAGTTCCAGCTTTTCCTTGCAGCAATTCTTGCAGCAGTGGATAATAATGCAGCATTACTTAGATTATCTGCATCTTCTGCAGGTAATGATCACAGACTTGGTGCAAATGAAGCACCTCCTGCAATTATTTCAGCATATCTTGGAGATCAGTTAGGACAGATGGTTGATGAACTCATCGAAAAGGGTGAAGCAACATCAATCACAAAGGGCAAGAGATACAATTCAGGTTGTGCTGTTGTTCCGGAATTTACAATGGATGCAACAGACAGAAACAGAACTTCACCATTTGCATTTACAGGCAATAAATTTGAATTTAGAATGGTTGGTTCTACACAGGCAATCGGATTCCCAATGATGGTTCTTAATACAATCGTTGCAGATGAGCTTGGAAAGATGGCTGATGTTCTTGAAAAGGCTGATGATACAGAAGCTGCAATCAAGAAGATGATAGTAGATACATTACGTGCACATAAGAGAATTATCTTTAACGGAAACGGATATTCAGATGAGTGGGTAGTTGAGGCAGAGAAGAGAGGCCTTCCAAATCTTAAGTGTATGGTTGATGCCATACCTTCATTGGTTACAGATGAAGTTATTGATATGTTCGAGAGACTTGAAATAATGAGCAGAAGAGAAGTGCTTGCAAGAGCTGAAGTTTTGTATGAGAATTACGCTAAGCAGATTAATATTGAAGCACTTACAATGATAGAAATGTCAAGAAAGCAGATTGTTCCTGCAGTTATGAAGTATGAAGCAGCACTTGCAGCAGGTGCCAAGGATCTTAAGGAGCTTGGTGTTAAGGCAAATGCTCAGGTTGCACTTATAAATGCAATTGACGAAAGAGTGGAAGCTCTTAAGCTTGCTACAGATGAGCTTGAAGAATTGGTGAAAAAGGCAGCAGAGAAGGAAGACGACATTCCTGCATATGCTAAATATTATCATGATGTAGTATTTGCATATTTTGATACGGTGAGAAAGCCTGCTGACGAACTTGAGAAGATGGTTGATGAAGAGGCATGGCCATTCCCAACATATGAGAAACTTTTATTTGAGCAGTAAAAATAAAGGTTTTATTAATAAAGTCTTGTAGCTATATTATAAAAAATAAGAACCATTTGTATTGATGGTTCTTATTTTTGTGGAAAAAAGGTTCCTGTTGTTGTATACTATGCTTTATGAAACCTTTCCTATTAAGGAGGAAATACATTGAAAAATTTGTATATCGCTGAAAAACCAAGTGTTGCAAGAGAGTTTGCAAAAGCACTTGGTATTAAAAATGCGGATAAAACAGGAAGCAGAGAAGGATTTATCGAATCGGATGATTCTATTATTACATGGTGTGTGGGACATCTTATTACAATGAGTTATCCTGAAAGTTACAATCCTGAACTTAAAAAGTGGAGTATGCAGACTATTCCTTTTATTCCCGAAGAATATAAATATGAAGTAATCAAACCTGCCGAAAATCAGTTTAATGTCGTTACAAGACTGTTAAACAGGGATGATGTTGAATGTATTTACGTATGTACCGACTCCGGACGTGAAGGAGAATACATTTATCGTCTTGTTGATATGGAAGCAAAGGTTGGGGATAAAAAGAAGAAAAAAAGAGTATGGATTGATTCCCAGACAGAAGAAGAAATACTTCGCGGAATAAAGGAAGCAAAAGATTTGTCGGAATATGATAATCTTAGTGATTCGGCATTTTTAAGGGCGCAGGAAGATTATTTGATGGGTATAAATTTTTCCAGAGTACTTACATTAAAATACAGCCAGACAGTTAAAAACTATTTAAAGACTGACAAATGTGTTATTGCCGTTGGACGTGTAATGACATGTGTTCTTGGTATGATTGTGAAAAGAGAAAGAGAAATCAGGGATTTTGTTCCAACACCATTTTACAGAGTTGTTGCGAAGCTTGACGGATTTGATGCTGAGTGGAAGGCAATAGAAAAAACGAGGTATTTTGAATCGCCGTTATTGTATAAAGAAAATGGTTTTAAAAAAGAGGAAAATGCAGCAAAATTAGTGTCTGAACTGGAATATAACAAGCCGGTAGAATTGGATGTAAAAAAGGTTGAGAAGAAGAATGAGAAAAAAACACCACCAATGCTATATAATCTTGCTGAATTGCAAAATGATTGCTCGAGATTGTTTAAAATCAGTCCGACAGATACTTTAAACATAGTGCAGGAGCTTTATGAAAAGAAACTTGTCACATATCCAAGAACCGATGCCAGAGTACTGTCAACTGCTGTTGCAAAAGAAATTTATAAAAATATCAATGGATTAAAGAAGTATCAGCCGGTAGCGGAATTTGCGGATAATATAATTGCACAGGGAGGTTATAAAGGAATAGTTAAATCAAAATATGTAAATGATAAGCAGATTACAGATCACTGTGCAATTATTCCGACAGGTCAGGGACTTGGAGCTCTAAATAGTGTATCTAACGTTGCAAAACAGGTTTTTGATTTGATAGCAAGGAGATTTCTGAGTATATTTTATCCTGCTGCAGTATATGAAAAAGTTTCGCTTGTCCTGACACGTGAATTAAACGGGGTTGATTATAGTGATAAAAATAATGAGCCGGAGCATTTTTTTGCGAATTTTAAAAGACTTGTTTCACCGGGATATTTAAAAATTTCCAATCAAAATCAATCAGAAAAGAAGGATGATGAAAAGTTAAGTGAACAGATGCTTCAGACATTAGACAAACTTAAGAAGGGGCAAAAATTGCCTGTTGAAAAGCTTGAGATAAAGGAAGGGCAGACAAGTGCACCAAAAAGGTATTCGTCCGGAACACTTATTCTTGCGATGGAAAATGCAGGACAATTAATTGAAGATGAGGAGCTTAGAAGTCAGATAAAGGGAAGCGGAATAGGAACAAGTGCAACAAGGGATAGTATTATCACAAAGCTTGTAACAAATAAATATATCGCCTTGAATAAAAAAACGCAAATTGTTACGCCTACGTTTCTTGGAGAAATAATATATGATGTAGTTTATTATTCAATTAACAGTCTTCTAAGAGCGGAAATGACTGCAAGCTGGGAAAAGGGACTTACCGGTGTAGCAGACGGCTCCATTTCAAAAGAAGAGTATAAAGAAAAGATGAATTCATTTGTGAAAAAAAACACAGAGCTTGTAAAAAGCCTTGATAATCAATATAAAATAACATACATATTTGATCAGAACAAAGTATATTATGAAAAATCTAAAAAGGAGAAATAAAATGGGAGAAAAGATTATTAATGAAATTACAATAAGGGAAATTTATTCGCTTGATAACACTATGGCAAAGGATTTACTTGAGAAATATACATATCCATGGGAGGTATTGCCATATATAAAGGATTTTATTATCGAATTAGGTAAAACACTTGATTTAAATGAGTATAATAACCCGTCGGAAAATGTCTGGATACACAAGAGTGTTAAAGTTTACGAAACAGCAACTGTTATAGGACCTGTAATAATAGGAGAAAAAACGGAAATAAGACCGGGTGCATTTATAAGAGGAAATGCACTTGTTGGAAAAGAATGTGTAATAGGTAATTCCACAGAGTTAAAAAACGTTATTATTTTTAATAATGTCCAGGTTCCGCATTACAACTATGTAGGAGATTCGGTTTTAGGATATAAATCGCACATGGGTGCAGGTTCGATTACTTCAAATGTTAAAAGTGATAAAACACTTGTACATGTAAAGGGTGAAATTGACGGAGAAAAATTTGATATTGCAACAGGACTTAAGAAATTTGGGGCAATGCTTGGAGATTATGTTGAAGTCGGATGTAATTCGGTTCTTAATCCGGGAACGGTAATCGGAAGTCATTCAAATATTTATCCTCTATCGCCTGTAAGAGGTTATGTGCCCGGTTCAAGTATATTCAAGAACCAGAGCACAATTGTAAAAAAAGAAGATTAGAATTATTTGTTGTTTAAAGCCTGTTTTACCGCTTCGATAATTAATACGGATGTATACTGTTTTTCAGAGGAATAATTAATATCCTCAAGCGGAATGTTTGATTCGAGCTGACTGTTAATATCGTCAAGAGCAGAATCAAGCAGTGGATACATTGCCGTAACGGTTTCGTTTGTATTTTGTATATCTACGTGCGAAACACCTTCATCTGTTACCGTGACAGATACAACAGAATCGTAACCGCCAAGATTCATTGTTGCAGAGTATACGCCGGGAGCATATGTAGTCTGTGTATCAGTTGATAATTCTTCCGTAGATTCATTTTGAGTAGATGTTTCAGAGGTTGTAATGTCTGATTTGTCCTTTTTAGGTTTAAACATGAAAATCAGAAGCACAATTAATAAAATACCCATGAGGACAAAAATACCGGTATAAATTAATTCTTTTGATTTAAAAACCATGATTTTTGTTTTTGGTTGCATAACAAAACTCCCTTTTAAGATTATTATAATTATATTCTTAAAAGGGAGTTTTTATGATTTGTCTGTAAAATGTATTATATGAAATAAAACTACAGCTTGGCATATCCGAAGCTGTTTACAATTGCATTAATCGGATGTCCTGCTTTACAGAATGGACATTCGCTGGCAGGGTAAGTGGAGTAATCAGGAATATCTTCCGTTGTAAAGATAGAATTAATTTTAATACCGCCTATTTCTTTTGCAGCAGAGAAGATAGATGAAACTCCGACAATTGTTCCACCGTAATATTCTATACATTCGAGTGCATTTTTGACTGTTTTACCTGTTGTTGCCGTTGCCAAAAGAACAAGTATATTTTTTCCTCTTATCATAGGAAGAAAGTTTTCTCTAAACATTAACTGGCCAACAGAATTTTGTTCAGGAGTGACAATATAAACAGTGTTATGTGTGTTTTCGGATACAATTCCTGCACTTGTAAGCTCATCTGCAAGATATGCACCAATGATATCAGTTCCATCAAGACATACAATAGTGTCTATAATGGTTGTTACAACGTATTCCTGAACTAAAGCTTTTGCTGCGGCTTTCGCTTCGGAACGTCTTGATTTTAATGATGTCATATCTATGTAGTAATTGACATGTGATTGAGATGTTGCATAATGTCCCTGACATACGTTAAGTGCAATAAGATTATTATACTGAGAATAAATTTTCATAAAGTTTGATTCCATAAGTTTATTACCTCCAAAGATAATTATATGAAATTATTATACATTTTTTTTATAATATGCGCAAGTTTTTAGCTTAAGAAGGCGGTTATTCGTTCTTATATTTAACATTAGTTTAAGAAAATGTGAAAGAATTATGAAAAACGTGAAGAAATTGTGAAAGACATTGTATTATTATTTTTATGTGATATTATACCCATTGTAGAGCTTTTCATATATTGAATCCTCTCTCCCCTATTTAAAAGGCAACCGTATGGTTGCCTTTTTTCATTGTATAGAAAATTTCTGGTTTTCTGTTTCTTTTACATATTTCAGATTAAATTTATATATATTTGATTTAATTTCAAAAAAATCATATTAATTTGCTATGAGATAAGCTTTATAACGTTGACTGAAAGTGCCTAAAATGGTAGTATTAGATAACTATAATTTTTTGGGCATAATATGAAAAAAATATTATTTATATGGGAGGAAAAAGATGAAAGCAAAAAAAGTTTGGGCATTTGTGCTTGCGCTTGTCATGGTCGTTACAACTATGTTTGTAAATGTACCTGCCAGAGTAAGTGCTGCAGATGAACCATCATTGGATGTTACCGACCTGATTTTTGAATATTTTGATGAAACATCAGGTTCATGGAAATCTATTGATGCAAATACAGAGCTTCCAAACGAAGCTGCTGTAAGACTTAATTTTAACTGGAGTATCAATAATCTTGCAGATATTATTGAAGCAGACACAGAAGTTTCTATTCCGTTAAATTTAAAAAATATTACTCTTGAAACTAAGAGTAATATTGAATATCGTGATTCGGATGGAAATATAATGGGTTCGTATTCAATTACAGGCGATGTGTTTTCATTAAAAATTTACAAGAGTTACTGTGACAATTATTCAAATAAGCAGGGCTCAGCGCGACTTGAAGGTAATATTGAAGTAGATAATGGTGAAAACACAGACAGAAAAGATGTTGAGATAGGAGCATTTTCAACAAATCTACCTATTATAGTTACCTTTGAACAAAAAGAAAGTTATCTTTCAATCCAGAAAGATACAGTAGGAAGTGCAACAAAAAATGCAGACGGTACTTATACACAGAAATTTACCGTAACAATTAAGTGTAATGATGATTCAATCAGTGACCTTTCACTCACTGATACATATGGACAATATCTGAGTGATGCAAAGAATTTTGTATACAACGGAACAACATATTCATCATTGGATGAAGTTGCACAGGCAATTAAAGCCGGCAGCACAAGCGGAACCGGTATGGACAAGGACCAGACTGCTACATTTACATATGAAATGACAGTTGCACAAGAAGCAAATGCTAACAATGTCTGGGATCAAAAGAAAAATGTTATAAAAGCTTCTTACAAGACAAATAAAGATAACAGTGAAGAAAAGCAGGATGATGCATATGCTGTATTTGTAAATCCTAAGGTTGAGAAAGCAGGAACAGCCAATTCAGACGGAACTGTATCATGGACAATCACAATTGATGTTGGTGCTGGTTCATGGGATGATGTTGATTTTTCAAATATATCAGATGTATTAACCGAGTACAGATCAAACGGAGATGTAATTTATACAACTCCTTTAAATCTTGATAAAGCAGATTTTGTTACAACTGACGGCGGAAAAACATATAAGTATACATATGTCTATACACCAAGTCAGGATGCAAAGGATTATTCCGAATCTGAAAAAGTAAGAATAAAAAACGAAGTTAAAGATATAAAGATTGATGAAGATAATTACAGTGATGATGCTGAGGTATCAATTGGTGAAGACAATTGGGCAGAGAAAACATGTGTAGGATATGATCCTGATACAAATGAAATAACATGGAAGATTTCTATCGATGTTCCTGCAACCGGTGAAGTAAGAAATCTCCAATTTACAGACGATTTGTATCAATCCCAATATAAGCACAGCTATAATATCGATAGCGGAAGAAAAATTACAATTACGGATGCTTTCCACAGCAATGATGTAATTGTAGATGGTTTTACATCACAGGATACAGATGTTATTGCATTTACTTACGGAGATGATAATCAATATTCTCTTACATTTAACGATGACTATATTGCAAGACTTCAACAAAGCGGAAATACACATATAGAGTTACAATTAAAAACGGTTATTACTGAAGAAGTTATCGATGGTAAGACATTTATTAATCACGGAAGCTTATCATATTCTTATAACGGAACAACCAGTTCTATTTCAGTTCAGGCTGAGTATAAGGATACAACAGAAAATGCGACATATAAGAAAGCAGAGAATGGCGGTGCTGTTCAAAATGGTATCGTTAAATATACTGTTTGGGTAAATCTTAAAAATTTAACAGTATCATCAGTTGCTGCTGGAGATAAGTTTACATTTGAGGATACTTTGCCGGAGGATCTTAAGTTTAAAAAGATTTCCTTTGTTGGTGCAGGACAGGTTGATGGATGGTTTGACACAAATACTGATTATTCTTCAGCTGCTGCTGTCACTAATCAGGATACTAAAGTAACATTTGAGGTCACACTTACAAGTGAAATGGCATCGAAGATTAACAGTGAAAGCAATCAGAATAAGGGAGTTTTTGTGACATATGAGGCAGAAGTAAGAGACCCTGTAGCATTCAAAAACAAAGGCACTCACCAGATTAAAAACAGTGTTAAATGTTCTTACAATGGCAATCCTATCGGCCAGGCTGTTGTTACACATAATGTTACACCGGAAGATTTCTTGTCTAAGTCAATGACATATACAAGAGAGACAGCACCATATATCAATTTTGAAATAGATATTAATCCGACAGCAGGAGATTTGAATTCTGAAGGAGATGTTCTTCTTGCGGAAGATACAATGGGTTCAGCTCTTGTATTTGAAGAAAATACATTGAGAGTTGTGACAATAGATGAGAATGGCACTGAAATTCCAATTACTCCTTCATATTATTATGATGTTTATAACAATAAATTATCATTTGAGCTGCCTGATAATAAGCACATAAAAATCAGATATTCAGCAAAGCTTACATTGTATGCTGATGCAACTACTCCTTCAAACGGTGAGGAGCTTACATTTGAAAACAGTGGTAATACTTTCTCTCTTAAAGGTATAGCATCAACAGATACATCTGATGAATACGGCAGTGTTATTTTCGCATATTCATCTGACGTTGAAGGTATAGGTGGTAAAGATGGTATTACATTATGGAAATACTATCTTGATGAAAATACTATTGCACATAACCTTGGAGGTTCGGGATTTGCAATTTACGAAACAAGATATAATGCAACAACAAATTTATATGAAGTGACAAATAAAAAGATAAAAGATGCACAGCTTTCAGATACTGAATATAAGTGGACGGTTGAAAATTTATCACTCGATAAGGTTTATGCAGTAGTTGAAACAAATGCTGCAACAGGCTTTAAGATTAATACAACTCCTTATTTCTTTGTTCTCAGGGGTGTAAATTATAATGATGTTATAAAGACTTCTCAGCTTAATACATATACAAATAAGAGTTATATGAAGTATGAGAATGAAATGGGTGATAATACATCACTTAAGGTTACAAAGACATTTTCAGGTGATATTACTGTAGCACAGGCAGAGGCAAATGTTACCTTCCATATTACAAATGAAGCAGGTACATTTGATCGTACATACAATCTTACAGATGCCTACCAGGACGGAACAAAATTTGTTAAGGGCACAGACGGAGTGTATACACTTGAAATAATGGGAATAGATCCCGGAAAATATACAGTAGAAGAAATTATTACTGATATTACAGGAAAGAAATGTGTTTCAAAGTATACTATTGACAATAGTGCACAAACAGAGGGTAAAAAAGCTGAGGTTACATTTGTAGACGGAGATGTAAAGACAGTAGCATTTACAAATGATTATTCTGATGAAAAAACATCTGTTACGGTTACAAAAAAATGGGAAGATAATGATAATCAGGATGGAGTAAGACCTGACAGTATACAGGTTGAACTTTTGGCAGATGGTATCGGAAGTAACGAAATAATTACTCTTAATGAGAATAATTCATGGACATATACATGGGATGATCTGAACAAATATAATAATGGAGTAATAATTAACTATACTGTCGATGAGGTTAGAGTACCTGCAGGATATCAAAAGGATGTTTCAAATGTCACAACACAGGAAATGATAAATGAAACGGCATATCTTATTACCAATACACATGAGACAGAAAAAACTGATATAGAAGTTACTAAGGTTTGGAACCACGGTATCAATTCGGATTTACCTGATAAAGCTGAGATTAAGCTTTTGGCAGATGGTGTTGTTATAGCTTCTAAGGATGCGACAAGTGCAAATAACTGGGTTGTAAGATTTACAAACTTACCGGTTTACAGAGATGGTGGTGTAGAGATTGTTTATACGCTCGAAGAAACACCGATTGATGGATATGAAACAGTAATTGGTGTTATCGATGATGACGGAAAAGCAACAATAACCAATACATTTGTACCTGAAAAGATAAGCTTTAAGGTAACAAAGAAATGGGTTGATAAAAATAATCAGGACGGAGTAAGACCTGATAAGATTATTGTTCAGCTTTACAGAAGGCTTTCCGGTGAGAGTACAGGAACAGCATATGGTGCTCCTGTTGAAGTAAAGGCTTCTGACGATTGGGAGTACACATGGACACAGTTAGATAAGGTTGATGCAAATAATAATTATTACGATTATTATGTTGAAGAAACTGTTCCTGATGATTATGTATTAGACGGAATACTATATGGTAATTATTCAGCAGAAATTACTAACAGTCATGAAACTGCCGTAACTGATGTATCAGTTATCAAACGTTGGGAAGATGATAACAACCAGGACGGAGTAAGACCTGAAAGCATTCAGGTAAAGCTTCTTGCAAATGGTGTTTTAAAGAGTACGGTAGTTTTAAGTGATGCCAATGACTGGAAATACACATGGAGAGGCCTTGATAAGTACGCAAATCAGAAAGAGATAAAATACACTGTTACAGAGGTATTAAACTCTGATGAGTACACAGAAAATATTGTAAAATCAGCTGATGGAAATGAATTTACAATTACAAATACTCATGTTTCTGAAGTTAGAAATATAGAGGTTCAGAAAATATGGGATCACGGAACAAATACAGTGTTACCTACGAAGGCAACAATTAATCTGTTAGCTGATGGTGTAATAATTGATACTAAGGATGCAACACAGGCAGATAACTGGACTGTTTCATTCGATAATCTTCCTGTTTACAAGCCTCAGGGCGTTAAAATTGTATATACAATATCTGAAAGAAAGATTAACGGATATAATGCAGTAATAAGTGCAATCGATGAAGCAACAGGTAAGGCAACAATAACAAATACATATGCTCCTGAGACAACTACTTACACAGTTATTAAGAAGTGGGATGACAATGATAATCAGGATGGAAAACGTCCTACACAAATTAGTGTTCAGTTATATCAGCAAAAGCAGGGTTCAGCAACAAAGACTGAATACGGCAATCCTGTTACGCTTACAGAGAGTGGACAGTGGACATATACATGGGATGATCTTCCTCTTAAAGCTGCAGATGGTACAGAGTATGTATATACCATAACCGAAAACTCACTTACTGCATCAGGATATGTTTTGGAAGACTTGACAGTTGAAGATAATATAGCAACAATTACAAATAAACATACACCGGAACAAATGAAGGTAAAAGTTCATAAAGTATGGATTGGCGATAATTTGGCAACACATCCGGATGTAAAGATTCAGCTTTATGCAAACGGTGTAAAGACCGGAAATCCAATAACACTTAGTGAAAGTAATAACTTTGAGGGAGAATGGACAAATCTTCCTGTATATAAATCCGGAGCAGAGATTACATATAGTGTTAAGGAAGTATCGGTGCCTGACGGATATGCTGACACATACCGTGAGCTTGCGAGAACAACGGAGCAGGATGGAACAGTGGTAGCTTCATTTGAAGTAACAAATTCATATCCTGCAACTGAGCGTAGGGTTGTAAAGCATTGGGAAGATGACAACAATCAGGATGGAGTAAGACCGAACAGTATTGAAGTTGAACTTTTTGCAAACGGAGTTTTAGTACCGGGTTCAAGATTGACATTGGATGAAACAAATAATTGGTCCGGTGAATGGAAGAATTTACAGAAAAATTCCGGAAATGCAGAAATCAATTATACTGTTGTAGAGTACAATGATGCTGCTGATGATTATGTATCTTCGATAGTTTATCCTACATCTGAAGAAGTAGAAAACGGAAATGTTACAATTACAATAACTAATACTCACACATCAGAGCTTACTGAAATCGAAGTTGAAAAGGTATGGGATGACAATAACGACCAAGACAGAAAACGTCCTGCCAGTGTTACTGTTCAGCTTTATGCAGATAACAGACCTGTTCAGGGAAAAACGGTAATTCTCAGTGAGAATAATGATTGGAGAGCAACATTTACCGGTCTTCCTGCATATAATACCGGAAGATTAATAAAATATTCGGTTGTAGAAGAGAATGTGACTGATTATACAGTTACTTATTCACCGCAAACCGCATATACCGGAAAGATTACAATTACAAACAGCTATACTCCGGGATTGACAAGCAAATCTGTACTTAAGGTATGGGATGATAATAACAATCAGGATGGATTAAGACCTGCAAGCGTTAAGGTTCAGCTTTATAAGGTGACTGCTAATGGCGATGTGACAGTTGGCTCAGCCGTAACTCTTAATAAACAGAACAGCTGGAAGTATACATGGCAGAATCTTGACGAGATGGAAAACGGAGTTTTGATACAGTATTACGTTAAGGAATTAGAAGTTCCTTCGGGATATGATGTTTCATACGATGTAAATGACAATACAGGTACTACAACTATAACAAATACGCATGAACCTGGTGTTACTGAAATTGAAGTAGTAAAACAGTGGGATGATAATGATAATGCTTTCCAAAGCAGACCTGATAGCGTTACAGTTGCACTTTATGCAAATGGTCGTGCAGTTGCTAATATGACCGCTGTATTAAGCGAAGCAAATGACTGGAAAGCCGGATTTACAAATCTTCCTGCTTATAAGCAGGGAACTGCCATTGAGTATTCGGTAGTTGAAGAAAGTGTAGACGGTTATACAGTTGAATATGTACCAAAGAAGGCAACAAGCGGACAGATTACAGTTATCAATTCATACACACCTGATATGACTTCGCTTTCTGTAAGAAAGATTTGGGATGATGAAGATGATGCAGATGGTTTAAGAACTGAAGAAGTAAAGATTTCACTCGTAAAGGTTGAAGGAAATTCATTAGTTGCCATCGGCGAAGAAATCACATTATCAGATGAAAATGACTGGACATATACATGGACAAATCTTCCTAAGTAT
>CALZHV010000015.1 GCA_945787485.1 uncultured Lachnospiraceae bacterium | reverse complement strand
CCGGTACACTATATAATAATATTATTTCTCTTTCCATGTTTTTTACCCCTTTTTCTTGATGTTATTATTAGTTTTTTGTTTATTAATATTGTTATTTTTTATTTGGTTTCTTGTTTGATTTTTCTTGTTATTCTTTTTACTTGTTTTCTTGTTTAGTTTTTTGCTTAGCTTTTCTGATTGATTTTTTTGATTATATTATAACTTATTTTAATTGTTGCGATAGTACTTTTTGTAATTTTTTACTTTTCTTTTTTAGTTCTGTTTTTTGTTGTACTGCATATATTTTTCTCTTGTTGCCAGCCCTCCACGAATGTGACGTTCACTCTTATTTACATCAAGAACCGCCCTTACACTTGCCGACAAACCGGGATTAAGCTCCTCCAGTCTGTCTGTTACATCCTTATGTACCGTCGATTTAGATACCTTGAAGTGTTTTGCCGCCTGTCTGACTGTCGCATTGTTGGCAACAATGTATTCCCCAATTTCCAATACCCTTTGTTCTATATAATCTCTCACCGTACAAACCTCTAATAGGACGTTTGTACAGTCTATGCTTATACAAATTTTATTATACTAAAAGTTTATCCAATAAAGCTCTATCTTACATAGATAATCATAAAAAGAAATAAGCATCCGTCCCGGCAAGTTCAGATGCTTAATATCTTTTAATCATTTAATACTGGGGCAAAACGGAGATTCCGTTTGCTTTCTAATCAAATTATATACTAGACCGTTTGAGAAATCAAGCGGTCTTTTCTTTCGTTTTATTTGTATAAATATGTAATTATATGGTATTATTAAATTAATTATTCAGCCAATCGTACTATGAGGTGTAAGATTTTATTATTTTGCGGGATTACATATTTTTACACAAATGAATTTGAGAAGGGGGGATGCCGTTTTGAAAAAAAGATTAAACATAGGTCTTTTCGTAGATGATATTGATGCGGTTTTTACAAGAGAGGCAGTCAAGGGTGCAGAGCTTGGGGCTATTGCGATTGACGCCAATTTGTTTATATTTCCCGGAATGTATCTGGATAGCACAGATATTTCGGATGATCACATTCAGTACGAGTATCAGTACAATACCCTATTTCAGTTTGTAAGTCAGAAACATTTAGATGTTCTATATGTCATGTTGGGAATGATTGGTTCCCGCGTGACTAAGGAAGAGCGAGCTGCATTTTTGGAGCAATATCTCGGTATACCGGTTGTTACACTTTATACGAAGATGGACGGCTATGCATCAAGTATATTTGATAATCAGATTGCATTTATGCAGGGAATCCGACATCTGATTGTAGATCATAATGCCCAAAATATCGGTTATGTGAGCGGACCTGCTACGAATGTCGATGCGATGGAACGTTTAGATGCTTATAAAAAGGTATTGCAGGAAACCGGTATTCCATACAATGATGACTATGTCATCTATGGCAATTTTGAGGAGAGTAGCGAGCAGATGATTGGGGAGTTTGTTGCAACACATCCTGAATTAGATGCAGTTGTTTTTGCCAATGACCGAATGGCACTTGGAGGATATCGCGCATTTGCAAGAATGGGTATCAAGGTTGGACATGACCTGCTCGTTGTAAGCTTTGATAATTCATCTTTTGCGGCAACATTATCTCCGCCACTCACAACCGTGGAGGCAAATGCAGCCGAACTTTCATACAAGGCAATCACTAAGGCGGGTAATTTTATCCGAACCGGAAAATTGGACAACTTAAAAGTAAATACTCATTTGATGAAACGTTCTTCCTGCGGCTGTGTCGGTTTTGATTATCAGAATATGTCGGAAAAGTTAGGAATTCAGAATATTTTCCATGGTGAGAACAGCCAGGTGATGATTAAGCAGATTCATAATTATCTGTTCGGAAATTATGTCAAGGGCGATACCATCAGGGCGATAAAAAATGATATATCCATGCTTGTGAAGCTGCTTTGCAAGATGACGGAGCCGGAAACATTTCATGAAAACAAAAAGGATGCAATGCATATATTCTCAGATTTAGTTTCACAGCCAATTCTTCGATATACAAAAGCGGAACTGATTTCAGATGTGCTTCTTTCATTACAGTATGAGCTTCGCAATACGACGGAGGATTTAGCACTACAGTTAGATATTATGGATTTATTCTCTGTATTTTACCGTGAACTCACAATTATCAATGGTCAGGTCATCCACGGTCAACAGGAAGGTATCGAGCAGATGTCACGAATCATCAACACAATGACAGTTGACATGTTCCGATTAGACGATAACGGTCGAATTCCTTATGAACGTGCCCTCGATAACCTGTCGGCAATCGGTATGCATACGGCATATATGTTTACCTTTGAGGATAACATCCGTCATCCACGGGGATATGAGTTTATAAAGCCGGAGAAGATGCTGTTTCGTGCATATTACAATGAAGCCGGAGCCTTCAGTGTTCCTTCAGATGAACAGTTGATAGAAACAGATAATATTTTCTTCAATGATAAGATGCCGCTTGATCGTCGAGTTACAATGGTTCTTGTTCCACTTTTCTCCGGAGAAGAATTGTATGGCGTATTGATGGGAGAAATGCATTATGAGTATTTCAAAAATCTGGCCCCGGTAACGGTACAGATTTCTATAGCATTAAAATCATTGCTGTTATTAGAGCAACAGAAAAAGATACATTTGCAGCTCAAAGCCAGTCTCGAACAGATGTCGGAAAACAATCAGCGTCTTGCTGAGATGTCAAAGACTGATCAGCTGACCGGTCTGTATAATCGTTGGGGCTTCCTTGAAAATGTACAGTCCATAATCAGTAATCCTATGAATCTTGGAAAAGAGGTTATGGTTCTTTATGCGGACATGGACAATCTCAAGATGATAAATGACCGATTTGGACATGACGAGGGTGATTTTGCCATTCATGAGATGGCATCCATCCTAAAAGACGCATTTCGAAGTACCGATATTGTAGCCCGTTTTGGCGGAGATGAATTTGTTGCATTTGCGCTTATTGGAGTTTCTGATTACGAGAGTGTTATACGACAGAGAATTGTGGAAATTACATTACAACACAACGAAAAGGCAGGTAAACCATACCCAATCGAAATGAGCTTCGGTATCTGTGAATCCTTCTGCTCGCCGGCTATGAATATCAATGATATACTGGATATAGCGGACAAGCGTTTGTATCTGGAAAAGAAAGTGAAGCGGGAGAAAAAGAAAGCGTTTGCTTCCGTAACGATGGAATAAAAAGAACAGCATCCGTCCTTGCAAAAGTTCAGATGCTGTTCTTTTCTGCTATAGAAATCTGTTCATCTTCCTCATCAACCGTTCCGTTTATGCTAAAAGTTTATCCAATAAGGCTATATCCATTTCGTCTATTGCCTTTTCAAGATTCGCAACAAGTATTTTCTGTTCGTCATCAAGCATATTCATGTCAACTTTTCTGAGTATTGCATTAACCGATGCAAAATCGAAATCATTTACAGCTTTCTTTATTTCTTTTAATTGTTCTTCAATGTTGTATTCATTTTCTGAAGATTTTTCCTCTGCTTCTATATATCCGCATTCCTCAAGTGCAAATTTAATCTTATTAATAATATCATCGAGCAAAGCGCAATATTCATCTGTCTTTTCTTTAATAAGATTACCATCAGTGCCCTTACCTGCAAACTCCAGTTCCTTAAAGCACTCTGCGACCTTCTGCTCACCAACATTAAGAAGCGAGCCTTTTATTGCATGCGCATAGATAGCATAATTCTTATAATCTATGTCTTCATAATTATTTATTGTTGTATAAAGCTTATCCTTTGTTTCCAATGCTGAAATAATAAGCATCTTCAATATTTCGATATATGTTTCTTCACTGCCGGCAACGTAAGACACACCCTTTTCGTAATCAAGAAAATCAAGGTAGTCCTTAATTTTCAAATGTATATTTTGTTCTGCCATTTCTGTTTGTCCATCCTTTATCATTATTTTTTCTTTTGGAATAAATATTTTTAATACTCTTTCTAATTCTGTATAATCAATAGGCTTTGACAGGTATTCATCAAAACCCTTGTTTATTAATTTTTCTCTTGCTCCTCTTATTGCATTGGCAGTCAGAACTACAATCTTTCCTTCCTTTCCCTTTGCATAGTGTGGCAGAGATGTTCTTAAGTAATTCATTGTTTCAATACCGTCTATCTCAGGCATCATCTGGTCCATAAACACAATATCATATTTGTTGTTCTTACACAAACCAATGGCTTCTCTTCCACCAAATGCAATATCAGTCTTTATTGCATAATGTTTTAGCAGCTTGGAAATAACGTTACAGTTTACAATATTGTCATCTACAACAAGAACAGAAGTATCAATAATCGTAATATCACTTGGGCGAGCATTATCAACTACAGATTTTGTTATCTCCTCAACATCCATTATTGTATCATCGAGTATTTGCTGTTCAATAATAGCAGTGAATGTTGTTCCTTCTCCGTAAACACTCTCCACAAAGATATCTCCGTTCATAATCTGACATATACCTTTTACAAGAGCAAGTCCAAGACCGGTACCTTCTTTTCCATAATTCTTGTGCACGTCAACCTGTGTAAATGCTGTAAATATCTGTTCAAGATTTTCTTCTTTTACACCAATTCCGGTATCAGCAACCTGTATTTCAAATCTGGCTGTTTTCTCATTTTTTTCAACACAATCAATTTTTAATTTTATTTGTCCTTCCATCGTATACTTGACGGCATTATTGAGCAGATTTATTATTATACTCTGTACTCGTTTTCTGTCGCCATGCAATGCTGACGGAATATTATCTGCAATGTCTACAACAAATTTCAGTCCTTTGGCATTACAAAGCGGTTCAATCATTTCGCATACTTCATGAAGTAATTCAGCGCTATTGTAGTTGACATTAATCAAATTCATCTTACCTGATTCAATTTTTGAGATATCAAGGATGTCATTAACTAACCCCAACAGGTTTAGAGAAGCAGATTTAATATTTACAAGATATTCTTCAATACTATCTGATTCATTTTCAATAAGTGCAAGGTCTGCACAACCCATAATCGCATTCATTGGAGTTCTTATTTCATGGCTCATGTTAGCTAAAAATTCACTTTTTGCACGATTAGCCGCATCAGCTGCCTCTCTTGCATAAAGCAATGCCTGCATATTTTTATTTCTTTCCGAACAGTCATTTGCAAATACAATATATCCGGTTTTATCTCCATATCTGTCGATAATTTTGGATATCTTAACATTGTAAGGTGTCTCCCCACTCTTATTAACAATATCTATATCAGCATGATTTCCTGAGAAATCAAATATATTATCGGATTCAATATTAAACAAATCATTGATTTTAATTTTGGAAAAATCCTCGTTATCAAGCGTGTCTTTCCATGCCTCAATCGCCGCATTATTTGCTATCCTAAGGGACAATTTATCATCAAATACAAAGACAGGCAAATCTATTATCGAATAAATATATCCTGACATATTTTCTTTGTTTATCATACTTGTATTTATGATTTGCATCGAGTGACGTAAAACTATAAGTGCCCAGAACTGGGTTACATTACTGCCAGGCATGGCAGGGAATCCAAGCGCAGGAAAAATCATGTCAAATATAGTACCCGCAACCGTAAATAATGTTACAATAAGAAAGTTATATCCAAAGGATTTTAATCGTTTCGTTTCTCCCTTTATTATCATATGCATAATTACTGCAAATAAATTTGTTGCTACCAAAAGAAAGTATATTGTATATATACTATTTACCAAACCCGGTTTAAATTTGTATGTCATTCCAAGAGCAGACATAAAATATGTAGTTTGTTCTCTTTTAACAGACAATAAGTATACTATTATTCCCAAAAAAGCTATACCATCTAATATATACCGCGTTCTCTTTTTTATACCGGAAACCGCACAGACAAGTATCTGGCATGCAATCAAATAAAATACTGTTCCGAAAATTGCTGTACTTTTAACTACATGTGCAGCATCCTCGTTTGTCTGCAAGTACAAAAAACCAAATCCCGCACTCCAGATACCACTTGCCAGACACACGCATGCATAAGCACGATTGATAACATCATATTTTCTGTTAAAGAAAGCTTTTTCACCAAACCAATAAAATGCAATTATTGCATCTATTAAAAACAATCCCGCTAAAATGTACTTCATTACTCTCTTCCCCTCATTAGTAAGTATTCCGACTTTTTAACTATTTTTTTACATCTTTCTTAAATTGCTCCCATGCATCTTCATGTTCTACATAGTATTTTGGACACAGCTTGCCTGTAACATCATAATGTCGTATGATATGATCCTTCTTTAATTTACCTGTTTCGCAAAGCCATGAGGTAAGCCAGACTAATGATTCATATGTTTTATCATTAAATTTTCCCGATTCATCAGGATGGCAAACCTCTATGGAAATGGTATCTACGTTACGCTTATTGCTTGCTGCCGACATTTCTGTTAGTGGCAGACATTGAATTATTTCTCCATCAAGCCCTACAATAAAATGTGAACTAACCTCAGACTCAGGGTTACAATAATAATCATGATTTGCCTGTGCCGAGCTTCCCGGATTAGCCACATAATGTATGACTACATCATTAAAGCCTTCAAGCTTAGTTCCCGATCTTGAATTTGAATCAAAGCCTATAATCTGCACATCTATTTTTTCAGGAATTTCAGCCTTTTCAAGTCGTTCAAGTCTGATTTTATCCACATTTACAAAATCAAAGCTTAACCAATTCGGTTTTTCACCATTTTGTGAAACACCTTCATTATTTACAACAGCTATACAACGCCCCATAAACACTATTACAATTGCCATAACAGCAATAATTATACGCTGTATTATTATTCTTTTTCTTAGGTCGGTAATTATACCGGCTTTTGTCTTTCTTCTTTTTTCTTCAGGCACATTATCACCTTATTCTTTCGTATTATTTATTACTACAGTTACAATATTACATATTACTTGTCAATGTTTCATGCTTAATAATTTGTTTTTTACTTATTCTAATTGTTTTTTCTAAATTCTTTATGCCTAAGTTCCAAAAACATCATAAATGCGGCCACAATAAACGCTGTAAAATCTGCAATCGGACCTGCATACATAATTCCGTCCATCCCCATATATACCGGCAATATCAATATAAGCGGCAAGAGGAAAATTATCTGTCTTGTCAGCGACAAAAATGCACCCTTTAGAGGTTTTCCTATTGCTGTAAAGAAATTGGAGGTTATAGGCTGACTGAAATTTAAAAATGTAAAAAACAAAAAAACTCTGAAATATCTTACGGCAAAATCAAAATATTCTTGCGAGCCATCACCAAACAACGAAATAATCTGTCTTGGCAGTAACTGGAAGCACAAAAATGCAATTGCAGATAATATAAAGCCTGCAATACACGCAAGAAAATATCCTTTCTTTACTCTGTCATATTTTTTAGCTCCATAGTTAAAGCTGACTATCGGTTGCAAGCCCTGCGATATACCTATTACAAATGAGAAAAACACCATACTTACTTTTGATATAATACCTACACTTGCTATAGGAATTGCCTCACCGTACACAGACATACTTCCATAATATTTCAAGGATTTGTTCATAATTATCTGGACTATCATCATGGAAAGCTGGTTTATAAACGGAGCAAGTCCAAGCGATGCAACAAGTCCAAAATATTTTGGATTAGGCAAAAGATTTTTCAGCGAAAGTTTTACTGTTTTGTAATGTGCAAAATAATATATTGCAATTCCGGCAGAAATCATCTGCCCTATTAACGTTGCAACAGCTGCGCCCTTCATACCAAATCCAAGCATTTCTATCAAAATATAATCAAGTATGGTATTTATTACTGCGCCTGTCAGATTACATATCATTGTTACAGAAGGGCTGCCATCTGCCCTTATCAAATGACCTCCTCCTGTTGCAAGAATCAAAAACGGGAAACCGAAAGCTGTTATTCTTGTGTACTCAACCGCATAATCCAGCACATTATCCGGCGAGCCAAAAAATGAGAGCATTGGAACAAGCCATATTTGCGAAATTGCACACAAAATCACGCCAACAGCTGACATCATTGCTATTGCATTTCCAACATAATTTCCCGCAACTTTTTTCTCGCCACGTCCCATAGCGAGATTAAATGCTGATGCGCCACCTATACCAAACAATAATGCAATCGCAACACATGATGTCGATAACGGAAATGCAATATTTGTAGCAGCATTTCCAAGCTCTCCTACGTTTCTTCCTATAAAAAATTGATCAACAATATTATATAAAGCACTTACAAGCATCGCAATAATGCTCGGAATCGCAAATTTTAAAAGCAGTCTGCCTACCGCTTCATTTGCCAAAAGCAGCTCCCTGTTATTTTTATTGTTTTGTTCTTTGCTTTCTTCCTTTACTGCATTATTATCCGTACCATTTTCTTTTTTATTATTATTATTGATTTCACTACTCATTTTTCATTCTTCTTACTTTTATTTTATTACAACAGCCATTTGCCACATATCATTGTACACTGCCTCAAACTCTTCTATTGAGTATGTTTTTATACCCGATATCGAATCGTTTATCGTCAATGTTCCGGCATCCAAATCATATCCTGTAATAACTACACAATGCTCGTTACTCACCCAGCAAAAGCTTACATCCTTAAACATTTTTTCCTGCCCTGCTTTTTTTACCGGCTTCAAGTCAATTGTACTCCATGCCATAACAGGGATATCATTTGCCACATATACAAGTAATTTCTGCAAATCCATTCCTATTGCATAACTTGCTCTTAGCGAACTGTTATTCACATATAAAAATCTGTTGGCTGTATTGGACATGGAAGGACTGTAACACCCTCCTCCATGGACATTATACGGAGAACCCGTAAATCCTGTTACATAATTTTGGTCAGATGAATATATAAGATATTTATCTGCCAATTCTGTCTTTTCAACATCGAATCCGTAATATTTCAAAACCATGGCAAGTGCTACAGTTTCGCAACCGGAGGGCAGCTCAGGATTTTGTTCGATAAGTTCTACATCCAACTGTTTTTTTGTTGGCATATTTTCTGCAGTATATTTTTTTTCTTCTGTATTTTTGTTTTCCTTCTCATTTTCTGCTTCCAATTCAGACAAATCCATCCCTTCATAAAACGAGAAAGATTTACCCGACAAAGGATCTAGATAATAATCCGGCGGCGTACCGTGAATCTCTTTTTCGGTAGTTTGATTTTCATTATTATTACTGAAAAATTCAGCATATACACCCGCTCCACCTATTACAGAAGCAGCCAGAATACATGCCAGAATTATAATACGTTTCTTCTTCATACCTATACCAATACATAGTGATTTGCTTCCTATTCCATTATACACATATGCATTTTATAAGTCCAGTTGAAGAATAATGTATAATCAGGTATTTTGTTATTACTTGCAGATTTTTATGAATTTTATAAGATTGTATAAATGTAGAATATTATTACACGATATTGTTAATCTGTGTAATACCGAAGTGTTTACACGGTCATTAAGCAACCGTGTAAACCCACAAATTTTTTATTTGATTTTCGATTGTAGAATACTCCCAAAGGACGCTGCTCCTTGCCTCGCAATTTGGATCATTTACTATTATTTTTCCATTATCAACACCAGTCAAAACAATGTAATGTCCCTGTGTTGTGAAATCCCCCGATTTCATACTGCAAATAATGGGATGTCCGCTTTCAAGCTCGTTTATAATGTTCTCCTTCGACAGCACAAGCTCAGTTCCGGTAATCCCCAGATATGCAGCGCCCTCTGTCATAAAATTCCATGATGTACCGGCTCCATCATCATAATACCCATTTTCTGTAATATAATCAGCAATGTAATCAGGGGTAAGCTTGCTGTTTCCTGTAAGCCCAATTGCCACCATAGACATACATGTAGGTCCGCAACCGCTAAGTCCCATACAGTCATCTCCAAACTCCTTATAACCCCATCTGTCATCCCACTGCATAAGAAGTGGTATACCGTCTATTTTCTCATAATCGTAAAGCTCTGCTTCCGCACTGTATGTTCCGTTTTCGTATCCAAGAACAAATGGCAACATTTCCCCATTGTTACACAATGCCCTCAAAAGATTTTCCGGATAAATGTCCATATGTTCGTATACATATTTATATTCATCCGAAAAACCGCTCATATTCTCAAGACAGCTTTTTATCTCGGATGCGCTGTAGTCCTTTGGCTTTGAAAAATATAAGCCTTTTGTTTCAGCATTTTTAATTTCCCTGATTGTATCGGCATTATTTTTATCTGTCGATACAATCTGGGCAAAGCTTTCTGTTACACTTTCCTGTATTTCCTGTCCGAGTGCGGATGCAATAGCTTTCTTAAATATCTGCTTACCTATAGTACTATCGACAATGAGAAAGACAAACAACGTAAGGCAGACTCCAATGAGGCACAATTCCAAATTCACCTGCATCTGCCTTTTCCTTCGTTTTTTCTCCCTTATCAAATCTCTGTTTCCCGTTCGCGAATAATATGTCATCGTTCATTC
Organism: uncultured Lachnospiraceae bacterium; assembly: GCA_945787485.1. Classification (GTDB taxonomy): domain Bacteria; phylum Bacillota; class Clostridia; order Lachnospirales; family Lachnospiraceae; genus Coprococcus_C. The sequence goes on along the minus strand of CALZHV010000015.1, from coordinate 8,847 downwards.
CCCCTGTATTTTTTCTATATTATACATAGGATACATTCTTCCCACTTTAAGAAACAATTAGTCAAATATTTAAGATTTATTTAAGAAATAAAAATGACATGTTTACAATAAGTAAAAGACTCTTAACACAGCCGTGATAAGAGTCTTTCGCTAAAGGATTGTTAAACATCCATTATATATTCTTTTTTAATTTGTATGACGCTCTACAAATGCCTTGATTCTTCCGATAGCTTCCTTTAATTCCTCCAAAGAATATGCATATGAAATACGGATAAAGCCTTCTCCGCAATCTCCAAATGCAGTACCCGGAACAACTGCAAGCTTTTCTTCCTCCAAAAGCTTTGTAGCAAACTCCTCGCTTGTCATGCCTAGCTTTGAAATACATGGAAATACATAAAATGCTCCACGAGGTTCAAAACATGCAAGTCCCATTTCCTTAAACTCATTTAAGAGATATCGCCTTCTCTGATTGTAAGATTCCCTCATCTTTGCTATATCTTCATCACCGTTTTTTATGGCTGAAATTGCAGCATACTGACTTGTTGTAGGTGCACACATTATAGCAAACTGATGAATCTTTGTCATCTGCTCAGCGATAACAGCAGGAGCCATAGCATATCCAAGTCTCCATCCGGTCATTGCATAAGCTTTTGAAAAACCGTTTATAACAATTGTTCTTTCTCTCATTCCCGGGAGTGATGCAATTGAACAATGACTGGCATTACCATATGTAAGCTCACTGTATATTTCATCCGAGATTACAAATATATCTTTTTCCTGACATATTTTTGCGATAGGCTCAAGATCCTCTTTTGTCATTATTGCTCCTGTTGGATTGCTCGGAAAAGCAAGTATAAGAATCTTAGTCTTATCTGTTATGGCATCTAATAATTCCTGTGGCGTAAGTCTGAATTCATTTTCATTCTTAAGCTCTATGATTTTCGGAACACCACCTGTAAGCTGAATACACGGCACATAAGATACATAGCATGGCTCAGGAACAATTACTTCATCGCCCGGATCAAGCATAGCTCTAAGAGCAACATCTATTCCTTCGCTACCACCCACTGTAAGTAATATTTCACTCTTTGCATCATATGTAACATTATATTTTCTGCTATACCATGCACTTATTTCTTCTCTAAGCTCCATCAAACCTGAGTTTGATGTATAAAATGTTTTTCCCTTTTCAAGAGAATATATACCCTCTTCACGTATATGCCATGGTGTATCGAAATCCGGTTCGCCTACACCAAGTGAAATTGCTTCCGGCATTTCACTTACAATATCGAAAAACTTTCTAATACCTGAAGGTTTAATATCCTGAATTGTTTTTGATAATGGATTTCTCATTATGGTACAATCGCCAACCTTTCATCCTTTGTTGTTGTCTCAAAAATCACGCCGTGGTCTTTATACTTTTTAAGTACAAAGTTTGTTGATGTCCCGATTACAGCATCAAGAACAGCAAGCTTTTCTGATACGAAATGGGAAACCTCTCTAAGAGTTTTACCCTGAATAACTACTGTAAAATCATATGCACCGGCAATAAGATATACTGCATGCACTTCATCAAAGTTATAAATTCGTTCAGCTATTTTATCAAAGCCCTGTGCTCTTTGAGGAGTTACTTTTACTTCTATAAGAGCAGTAACCTTCTCTTCTGATACTTTATCCCAGTCAATCATTGTATGATAACCGCAGATAATCTTTCCTTCTTCCATAGCCTTTATGTCCGCCGCGACTGCCGCCTCATCCAGATCAAGCATTACAGCTATATCCTTAACAGTAAGCTTACTGTCTGATTCTATAAGTTTCAAAATGTCAATATTCATAGCACTTACTCCTTTTCAAGTTTTTTGAGTTTGCTTTCCTTACACAACGGTAAGAACTTTATATATTTCATCACCCTTTGCAGGTGTAAGAAATCTCTTTTCTATCTTATTGTAATCAGCATCATGATAAAGAATTACTTTATCGTGATTATCAGTTATTTTTCCAATTGAGGCAACCGGAATTTTTGCATTTTCAAATTTTTCAACCAATTCCGCAGCATCTTTTACAATGACCAGCATTGCACCTGTTCCATCAAGCAAATATGGATTAATATTAAAAAATTCTGATATTTCAATAGTTCCCTGATTAATCGGGATAAAGCCGTGATCTATTTCAAAGCCTTTCTTAATCTTGACACTCATTTGCCAAAGTGCACCATACAATCCTGAAGTTGAAATATCATGCATATAATATATATCTTTACATTTTTTAATAATCTCAATATATTCATTCAGGCAATAATTCGAAGCGTTAATTTTCTGTTCATCCAGATACGATGACGCAAATCTTTCTCTAAGTTCGTCTTCCTTATGCTTAAGTATTAAATCGGAACCCATGCATCCCGCATTGCCAACCATAACAATATCGCAATCCGGTTTTATTTCTTTTATATTCCTTATTACATCCTTTGTCTCGGCAACCATCGTAATGCAGAAGCTGTCACTTTTGTAAACCGGACTAACCTGAGTGTGCCCACCCATTATCTGAATATTATATTTATCAGCGAGCTTATTTGCAAGCTCCATATATTTCTTAAGTAATTTTTCTTCTGTTTCATTATTTAGCAAAACAGTAATCATTGCTCCAAACGGTTTCGCACCTGAAACCACTATATTATTTATCGCCTTTACCCATGCAATATACATATCAGCTGATACCGCCGAAGCGAAAACAAGATTCTTGTCATCAATATTATAATGCGAATAATCATCACCTACACCTGTGCCCTGTTGTAATGACTTATCCTTTTTTTGAATATGTTTAATTACCGATCTGGTAAGTTTAAGCTCCTCTAAGCTTCCTGATTCCATATTGCACATCCTTTGCTTTTATTTAAGAAATAAATTCATAAATCTGCGCCATACTTTTTCTGACGGTTCCACAGGGTCTGTCGGCTCTTCCGGGTCCGTCGGTTCCTCAGGCTCTGTCGGTTCTTCAGGTTCTGTTGGTGTTTCCGGAGCATCAGGTCCGACAGTAACATATTCTGCCGCAGCATTATAACTGCTGGTATTTATCTGAACTGATTCTTTCAATTCTCCATCTATATATATATGCTTCCAAAGCTCTGCCACATATCCGTTTCTCGCCTTCTGAGTAACATTTCTTGTTCCAGGAGCAAGTGATGGGTCTACAGTTTCTATTGGTTCAGATGGCGGAGCAATTGTGCTTATAAGTCTTGACTCAAATTCTATAGTTCTGTTTTCCGGTCTTGTTTCATGACCGTATATTGCAAATGTGAGTTTTCCGTCCTGTGTTGCTCCCTGAATATAAATAGGATATTCCGAACTGTTCTTAAACACAAAATTCTTTACATCTCCGGCTATTGCCGCATCCATTGAAAGCTCAACATATCCGACGGTCATACTGTGATTTTGTCTTTGTACAACCTCAAGCTCTGACCAAAGAACTGCATTATACAGGGTTGTAGAAACCTGGCATATACCTCCGCCGAGGCCCTGAACTACCTTTCCTCCCGAATATTCTGCTGCATAATAATAACCGTTTGCTTCAGTATATGGCTCTATTGTTGCATTTACATCAAATGTTTCTCCCGGCATTACAATTGAACCGTCTATAAAGTGTGTTGCGTTTTCAACATTTCTCATTCTTCCCGAATCACCCTGATAATTGGTTGTAAATGAGCCCAACACATCTGTTATTTCTTTAAATACCTCACTTGTAGCATCAGGACTTGTGATGTCACATACAACATCAACGAAAATGTTATCGCCAATGCCGGCATGTGCTAACGCATCTTCAATAGCATCAACTGTTCCATCAACATTTACGGCAATTCCGTTTATCTCAGGTGTTATATTTGGAGTGCCGTCAATTATTTCAAATTTGGCAGGTGTAGCCTCTCTGTTATATTGCACAACAATCTCTTCTATTTTTTCTTTCGCATTGTCTGCAAGAGAAGGCTGTATTGTTAATTCCACCTTTTTTGAGCCATTTGTCAATTCTTCAGTATCACGAAATCTTTGTAACACATTACCCTTGTTACCATATCCTGCTGCTTCATCAAGCACATCTTCAATATTGGTAGTATATCCCATCTCGCCAAGTGTCGTTGATACCTGTGATTCTTCACAATTTAATGTGATATTTTTTGTATTTAAAGAATCGAATATATCACTCAAAGAATTTCTGGCATTTTCAATGTCCATTCCTCCAATGTTTACACCTTCAACATAAACATTAGGCAATATGGTAGTATCATCTGTTTCTTCAGCATTTGCTTTTAATCCACCTGCAATACACACAGCACAAAAAACACCTGCGAAACCGATACATATTCTATTAATCTTTGCTATGAATTTTGTTTTTTTCATTACAGGGCTCCCTCCTTGAAAAAGCAAATCAATCGTGTTATCTTGTAAATAGTTTTAAGAGAATAAAAGGCCAAGCACCATAGCGAGAACAAGTATACCCGAAATAACAGCTGCTATTATTCTCTGTGTTTTCTTGTTATTAAAATTAATCATTTTTTCACCTCCGAAAGGAATAATTATGTATTATATTAATCTTGTTATTATATTTATAACCTTCGCTGCCGTATTACTTGTAGCGCGAAACAGAATAATATTTGATAAAAAAATAGAAAAAAACAAACGCAGCTTTCTTGAACGTGAATCAAAAGCTAATTCGACAAGAAAGGCAGATATTTCAAATCTTGACTATGTAAATTTATCTCTTGATAAGCTTCCTGTTAACGCTTCATCATCCGATAAATATAACAGCCTCATTAATGAGCTTAATCAGCTTAGTGAAAAAAGGATTATCGACCTTTCCAAATACAGCAATACGGAACTTAAGCTCATGTATGGTCCTGCAAATTTAGATGCTTTATCCGAATACGATCAAAACTATCTTTCGCTTATTAGAACGCTCGATTCAATCAGCAGCTTATTAATTGAAGAAGGAAATATATCTGCTGCCAAAGAATATCTTCAATACAGCATTTCTATAGGCTCGGATTTAAGCTCAAGCTACGGAATGCTTGGCAAAATTTATCTTGATGAAAATGACAATAAATCATTTAACGAGCTTGAAAAGCTTGCATCCCGGAATAAGACTCTGTCAGGACCGATAATCGTAAACAACTTAAATAATATCAAATCAGCTCATAAATAGCAAGCAAACTAATCCTTTACATTACCTAAAAGATAATCAATAAATTGCTGTGCTGTTCTTCCTGATACGCCGCCATGTGAAAGCTCCCATTTGTTTGCCTCCGCCAAAAGCTCTTCCTGTGTCAATGTCAGCTCAGGATGACGCTTTGCCAGCTCACATACTATATTATTAAATTCCTTCTTTGACGGTTTAGAATAATTTATCGTCACGCCGAACCTATTGACTAACGAAAGCTTCTCCTGCATGGTATCTGACTGATGAAGCTCCACATTCATGTCATTTCTGTCATTCCATGTTTCCTTGATGAGATGTCTTCTGTTTGAGGTTGCGTATATTAACACGTTATCCGGCTTCGTTTCAAGACCACCTTCTATTACCGCTTTCAGATATTTGTATTCTATTTCAAATTCTTCAAATGAAAGATCATCCATATAAATTATAAATTTATAATTTCTGTTCTTAATATGTGATATTATGGCAGACAAATCCTTAAACTGGTGCTTGTATATTTCAATAATTCTGAGTCCGCGGTCATAATATTCATTTATTATAGCCTTTATGCTCGTAGATTTCCCTGTTCCGCTATCACCAAATAACAATACATTATTGGCTCTTCTTCCCTCTACAAATGCTTCTGTGTTATTTACAAGCTTCTGCTTTTGAATTTCATATCCGACAATATTATCCAAAAGAACCATGTCTGTATTATTTATCTCAATAAACTTCAAATCCTCGCCCGGTTCATGGCTAATTCGAAACGCTTTATTAAGTCCAAACATTCCTACACCGTAATGCTTATAAAAGTCTGTCATCAGGTCGAAAACCTCATCTGCCGAAACAGACTTGCTTATTGCTTCGCTTAATTTTATTACCTTTTGGGAAACATTCTTATTGTACATCTGTTCTTTTTTCGGCAAGGATTTATAATTTGTAATTATGGAAAAACAGTCTATTCCAAGCTTTTTTTCTATATCACTAAAATCATAGCAAAAAAGCTTTAAGAAAATTTCATAATCATGTTTTGCAAGTGTGTTTACGGTACCTTCTCCCGCACCTACTCCCTCACATGTAAGTGTAAATGAATTTTCATTTGTAACTAAAATATATGTCAGATAATTCTGCCAAAGATTTTTATCAAAGCCATAGCTTGTTGCCAAATCAAGAATTCTTTTTATCTGTTCAAATATTCTCGTAATAAGCTCGTCCTTGCCGGCCTCTTCATTATCACAGGCCCGAAATATCTCTGCCAAATTTACAAGAATCGAGTTTTCTCCCAAATCTCTATATAACACCAGCTTGGCTATTTGATTATACATAGTAATTCTCCTTTTAAATACGCTTTCTACTTACTATTTTCATTTTATTCATCTTGGGAATCTTCCTTGTTGGATTCTTCCTTGTCAGCTTGCTCCGACTCATCCTGGTTGTTATCTTCCGCGTTAAAAGACACTTTATTTTTAGGTTTTCTTGCAAACATTCTGCCTCTGCTCTGCATAAGCGGAACCGCATCGTCCGGAACAGTTTTTTCATCTACATTTATTTCCTTTGCATCAAGCCTTCTGTTTATCAGACTTCTCAAATATGCATAAATAACTGATACTAACGGAATGAATACAAACATTCCGACAACGCCCATAAGATCACCACCGACAATTACAGCCAAAAGCACCCATATTGCCGATAAACCTATATCGCCACCTACAAGCTTTGGATAAATAAGATAATTCTCTATAAACTGCAATACAAAGAACAAAATTATAAACCAGATTACAAGCTTCGGTGACTCAACCAAAATAAGCAGACACCCTATTAACAGTCCGACAAAGGCGCCAAAAATAGGTATAAGTGCCGTAAACGCAATAAGTATTCCTATTGTCAGAGCGTAAGGAAGCCTCAATATTGTCATTGAAATTGCAAACAATGCTCCGAGTATTATTCCTTCTCTGAACTGACATGCAAAGAATTTTGAAAACGTTTTATTTGCAAGCTTGGCAAAAACCATTATCTCATCAGCAATTTCTTCCTTAAAAATTGCATATATAAGCTTCTTTGACTGCTTAACAAGTACTTCCTTCTGTGAAAGAATGTATATGGAGAATATAAGTCCGACTATTACATTTATTACACCGGATACAATTGATGAGAAAATTGACACGGTTGCCGAAAGGAATGTACCGCCGGTATTTTTAAACAGCTCTCCTACTGCCTTCCAGTCAACCTGAATTTCACTAATCTTTTTCGTTATTTCAGGATATGACGACGTATATTTTAAAACCCATATTTTGACACTTTCCAATGCCCCTGGAAGGCGGCGATACAAAATCGTTACAGTGTTTTTAAATTCAGGTACAACGACAAGAATAACCATTGCAACAACAAGAACTGCAAGAATATATGATAACACCATGCTTACAGGTCGTTTGAATTTATATATCTTCCTGTCAGGTTTTTTAAACAGGCTTCCCTCTATCCAGCTCATAGGAATATTAATAACAAATGCAATTGCACATCCTAATAAAAACGGAAATACAAGTGCAACTGCCTTATTGCATAAATCCTGTGCAACAGACCAGTGATTTACAAAATAAATCAACAGCACGGTAAAAGTTATAAGCGCAATTACTATTCTAATAATCTTTTTCTTTTCTTTGTCCTTCATAATCCACCTTTTCTTTTTCTAAAATTTATACATATATAGAGTACCACTTTTCCTCGATTTATCAAGCAAATTTTATAAAGTATCATACATGTTTCCAATTTTTATTCATACAGAACGGATACACTATTCGCTAACGAAAAAAGGTACGTGATAATCTAAATCACATACCCTTTTTCGTTACCATAAGCATTTATGTACTGCTTACATAATTACTTGATAATCTTAATTTCTCCAATAATCGGAAGTGGCTTTGTTTCTTCCTTAGCTGCTGAAATAATACCAAGAATTGCAAATGCCAAAATAGCAAGATTAATTCCTGTAAGCATAAGATTCACCAATGCATTTAAAAGCTGTATCGAGCCTAAAGAAATGCTTAAAACTGTTCCGACTACAGTAACAATCGTACTCGCAATTGTAAGCACCAATGCCTGATTTATATGATGCTTAAGATACTCATCATTTTTATCTCCTGCAACAAATGCAATGATAAAGCCTACCCATGTGAAATAACTTAAAATTGCTGCTATTTTTGATTCCATAACAATGCCTCACTTTCTTTAACTAAACACATAAGTAAAAGATACAACTTTAGCTAATTTTTGTCAAATTAAATATCTGTCGAATACTCGTATATTTCCCTTTTTGAAACTCCCCGGTCTTTTGCAACCTGTTTTGTCGCTTCTTTCTTATCCATACCCTGACTCATATACATCTTTATATGGTCAACAACCGACATTGATTCCCATTTTTTTCTATCCTCCATAACTAAATCGTTATGTGATATACCTTCAATAACAAGAATGTGTTCCCCTCTTGGCTCCTCATCCTCATATTTTAGCAACGCCCCGGCTATTGTTGTTGGCTCAAAGTTTTCGTATTTTTTTGTAAGCTCTTTGCAAATAGTAAGTCGTCTGTCTCCTAAAGCTTCCTTTAATTCTTCAAGCGTTTTTATCAATCTGTGAGGTGCTTCATATATAATTATCGTTCTTGTTTCAGTC
>CALZHV010000014.1 GCA_945787485.1 uncultured Lachnospiraceae bacterium | reverse complement strand
TATACAAGCGGATTGCATTCTAACTTGCCAATCGTTCTTTCAGAGTATATTTTTTATGACAAAAGTGACGTTGATGATTATTTGGGATTGTTAAAACAGACACCTGAGTATGTTGATATGTATCTTGATTTTGAAAGAACAAAATCTGAAATGGGATTATTTATGAATGCGAATAGTGCAAGTGAGGTAATTCGTCAATGTGAAGAATTTATTGCTGACCCGGAAAATAATCTTTTAATAGAAACCTTTAATTCAAATATAGAAGAGGTTGAAGGTCTTTCTTCTTCAGAAATAGAAGAATATAAAAAAGAAAACCATGACGCCGTTATAAACTATATTATCCCTGCTTATGAAAATATAATTAGCGTATTTGAAGAGCTTAAAAATACGGGTAAAAATGAGCTTGGTTTATGTTACCTGGATGGTGGAAAAGAATATTATACTGTATTATTAAAATCCAAAGTTGGAACTGACAAAACACCGGAAGAAGTAATAGAGACTCTCGATGATAAAATAGCAGAGGTGTCAAGTTTATACGGTACGGCTGCTTTTTCAAATTATTTGGCTTACAGTGATTATATAGAGAATGAGGATAATATTTACGAAGAACGTGATCCAAAAAAATGTATACGTTATTTTGAAAAAGTATTTGAAGAAAGATTTCCTAAGGCACCTGATTTTGATTTTACAATTACACCTGTTCATGAATCACTTGAAAATATTGTAAGTCCTGCATTTTATATGACACCGCCTATTGACAGATATTCGGACAATGTTATTCATACGAACCTCAATAGCGACGGAGCAGGTACTGTGTGGAGCACACTTGCTCATGAGGGCTTCCCGGGACATATGTATCAGTTTGTATACTATTTCTCCACGAATCCTGAACCTATTAGAACTTTGATAAACTGTGACGGTTACAGTGAAGGTTGGGCAACATATGTAGAGCATATGTCATTTGACTATTATGATGAATATGAACATGACTGTTACAAAGATTTCGAGAAATACACAAGTGAAACTTCACTTCTTGTAAGTGCCCGTGTTGAAATAGGTGTTAATTACGAAGGCTGGGATTTGGAGGATACAAGAGAGTATCTTGATTCAAACGGTTTCAACGGGGATGCCGCACAAGATATTATGGACTATGTAATAGCAGAGCCTGTAAACTATCAGATGTACACATTAGGCTGGTTGGAATTTGAAGAGCTTCGCAGTTTTGCAAAAGGTGCTTTGGGCTCAGATTTTGATGAGCAGGAATTTCACAAAGTATTACTTGAGGCAGGCCCAAGCCAGTTCTATTTATTAAAACAACGTGTAGAAAATTATATTGCTGAAACAAAGTAAAATTTGTAAAGAATAATATATGTTATTTCTATTATTTACAAAAAACGTTTATATTAAGTGGCGGAATAATTATTCTGCCACTTTTTTTGTTGGGGCATGGCCCGTTTGGCAAAAAAAATTTGGATATATTTCATTTTATCTTTTTTAAAATTCTCACTATACGATATAGTCTGTCACACTACTTTGATATGATAAAACAGTTAAAAAAGAAAAGCATAGAAAAGATGCTAAATATGGCTGGTACAGATATGATATTAGGTTTGCATTTGTGATTGTATACATACACTCTTACATATCCCGTTATGTGAAAAAAAGCTCGAAACAGGAGAGAAAATAGAATACGAAAATACGATTTTATGGCACATATATGTGATAGAATTTTTTCAAGGAAATAACGGAGGGATGTAAAGATGAATGATAAAAAAACTGATAATACATATTATACTATTACTGAGGCTGCAAAAAAGTTAAGTGTAGAGCCTCATGTTTTAAGATATTGGGAAGAGGAGCTTGGTCTCGTAATAAAAAGAAATGATGTGGGGCATCGTTATTATGATGAAGAAGATATTAAACTGTTTGAACGGATTCAGGAGCTTAAGCACAATGGAAAAAGTCTCAAAAATATAAAAGAAGCGATTGATTTATATAAAAAAACAGTCAAAGCAAGCAGTAAGGAAAAATTAGAAAAAGCAGAAGGTAAAATAGAGGAAGAACAAAAAAGGGAATTGTCCGAAGAGAGTAAAAATGTGGATTTAAGTGAAAATGTGGTTGATTTTAAACAAGCACAAATGCAAAAGATAATGAGTAAAATGATAGCAAATGCATTGCAGGAAAATAAACATATTATAACTTCATCCGTAAAGGCTGAGGTGACGGAAGAGGTAATGAAACAGATGGACATTATTATGAAAGAAAAAGAAGAACGAGAGGAAGCGAGATTCAGAAAGCTTGATGAATGTCTGCGCAGACTGCAAAGAGTAAATGATGAGGTTGCGGCTACCAGAGTAAAAAAGAGGTGGCGAAGTAAGAGATAAACAGCACAAGCGACATAAGAATATTGCAATTTCTTACTGGAATAAAAAAATAATTAATGTTAATATAAATAAGTACAGAAATAAAGTAATATAAAAAAAGAATAATATAAAATAATATTAAAACATTAAAACATAACCATAAACACATAAAACATTAAAACATTAACATAAACATAAACACATAAAACATAAAACGCAAAACATAAATCATAAAAACATCTTAAACTGTTTTTTGTATTAAACTGTTTTTGTTTATTAAGCTGTTAAAGTGAATTTTATTGCTACATTTTAATGAAAAGGGAATTTAAAGGGGACTAAGGATGAAAAAGGAAAGAAAAATTCTATTTTCAAAGCTGTGCAAATCGGTTTTGAAAACGGCAGTTGTAGCTGTTTTGATAGCGGCATTTACTTTGGATAACGTTGCATATGCAGAAGACACGGAAGCTATAATTCTTGAGACGGATGTGCCGACTGCATCAGAGAATTGTACAATATTGGGGGTAAGAGGAAGCTATTATTCAAATGCCCAGGAAGCATTAGACAAAATAAACGAAATAAGACTTGAAGCCTGTCAGGAAGGTGTAATTGACCCATATACACAAAAACCTTTGACAGTAGATGATTACAAACCGTTAAAGTGGTCAACGGCACTTGAAAAAAATGCAAGAATAAGGGCGGCGGAAAATAATTTGTCACTTCTTTTTGTTGAATACGGACATTTTCGAATGAACAAATCCGGTCCTTTAAACATATATATAGGTGATATAGTTTCATCAGCGGAAAATCTTGCTTTTACAAGCGGTTCTTATATGATGACTGTCGGAATAGGCTCGTGGTATAAAGAAAAAAGTGCTTATGTAAATGAGACAGGTGGTAGCACCGGGCATTATGAAGCTCTTATTTCAACACAATATAATTATGTTGGTATGGGTAATTTCTTTTCGAATGCCGGCGTTGCAAATCCAACCTGTGTAAGTGCAGAGTTTTCAAGGGATGAAGGAAGCTTAGGTCAGGAAATGCTGCCTGACAATAAAAATATTATCCAAAAAATAGAAGTTCATAACGATTATATAGACGGATATTACCTGCTTGGTAATGACAGTGCTGAAGTCGGTAAGACAGAGAAGCTTATACCGATGGCAAGGCTTAAAAGTGAGTTTTATGACTATGAAGAAAATCTTAATGTTGTTGATCCTGTAAGCTTTTCTTCATCAGATCCTTCGGTTGCAACTGTTGATGAAAATGGTGTAGTGACAGCAATAGCTGACGGTACAACAACGATAACGGCTTATTCAGAAAATAAAACCTTTGAAGAATTTATATTTACAGTTGGATGTAAGCATTCTTATGTATATGAAGCAAATGGTGACGAGAAGACTATTGTTTGTACAAAATGTAATAATACTATAGTGGGAGTTGCACCGCCAACTAATATGCATTATCAAATAAGAGATATTACCGGCAAGAAGCTATATCAGGATTTAGAGCCAAATAGAATATTTTCTATCGGTGATGAGGCATATTTGCAGATAGGATGTTCAGATGGTGATAGCGGATATCAAAAATTCACAGTTACCTCAAGCAATTCCGATGTTGTTGAGATTCCTACACCAAGCCAATGTGAGGGGTCGACAACACTGACTTATATGGAACAGACTCAATTCATCCTGAAATCTACCGGGATTTCAAAGATAACGATGTGCTCAAAATATAACAGTAATAACAAAGTTGAGTTTGTTATGCGAGTGGGTGAAAAAGGCACTATTGATATAACGGACCCAAATCATGTTTCTGTTTCGATGCCTCAGACTGAATACACATATAATGGTTCGGCTTGTGAACCGAAGCCGACGGTTACATACGATGGGATTAAGCTTTCTGCAATTGATTGTATTATAAGCTATGAAAATAATACCGGTGTTGGAGAAGCCACATGTGTTATTACGGGAAACAGTACATATGGTTTGTTTAAAGGTTCTATGAGTGTTCCGTTTAATATTGTTCATGCATCTATTGAAAACGCAACTGTAACACTTGCCACAAGCAGCTATGATTTCGATAATACGGAAAAGAAGCCGGGAGTAACAGTAAAATATTCCGGAGTTACACTTAATGAAAATGTTGATTATACATTAACATATTCCGATAATATTCTTCCCGGAACCGCAACCGTAAAAGTACAAGGCATAGGCAATTATAAAGGTGCTGTAACTAAAACATTTAAAATAAATCATTCGTATCATACATACGGAGACTGGGAAGTGGTTGAAGAACCAACCTGCACAAAGGAAGGAACAAGACAAAGATATTGCCTGTGTGGATATTGTCAGACTGATACTATCAGTAAATTAGCTCATACGGAAGAATTAACACCAACCTGGTCAGATGATTACAAAACATGTAAGGTAACAGGTGCATGCTCATCCTGTGGCAAAATAATAACTTCCGGAATATATCCTACAGTAGTATCGGAGGTTAAAAAACAGGCAAACTGTAAGGAAACCGGACTTGTTCTTTGGACAGCACAATTTACATATAAAAATAAAGATTATACATTTACCAAGGAACAAATCACAGAAAAAACAAACAAGCATAATTATATTTGTAATACAATTAGTGAACCTTCATGTATAGAAGAAGGACTGAGAGAATATAAATGCTCGGTATGTGAATATTCTTATACCGAAAAGATTTCGGCAAAAGGACATGATTACAAAGAAGTTGTAAAAAAGGCGACATTAACTGAGGATGGATTGATTCAGAGAATATGTTGTAATTGTAATGATGAAGCAGAAAGTGAGATAATCTGCTATCCAGAGACTATAAATGTTTTGTCAAAGGCAGTATACACAGGAGCCGAAATTAAACCGGAAGTTACCGTCATTGATTCGGATTCTAAAGAGATATCAAATAGCAATTATACTGTTACTTATTCCAATAATAAAGATATAGGAACAGGAGAAATAGTTGTTGATTTCAAGGGGAATTATACCGGAACGGTTACAAAGACGTTTAATATTTTACCGCCGGCAACAAAAATAAATTCAATTTCCAACGGTACATATGGTGTTGTTGTCAAATGGGACAAAGTAAGTTCGGCAACGGGATACAGGGTATACAGAAGTGAAAGTGGTGCTTCGTTTAAGCTTGTAAAGCTTATTACGGATAATTCCATATTAAGCTATACTGATACAAAAACGACGTATGGTTTAAAGTATCAATATAAAATAGTAGCTTATAAGCCTGTAGGAGGAGTGAATTATTACAGTTCATTTTCACCTGTAAAGACTATGTACAGTCTGCGCAAACCGGAGATTACGGCAATAAAAAATTCTGCAGCTTCAACAATTGCATTAAAGTGGAGCAGGGATACAAAAGCTACAGGATATCAGATAACAATCGTAAGCGGTTCGTATACAAAGAAAGTAATTGTAACAGGGGCATCAAATGTAAGTAAAACAATAACAGGTCTTACTAAGGGTAAATCATACAAGGTGTATGTAAGAAGCTTTAAGACAGTTGATGGTATCAAGTATTATTCGGGATATTCTTCCGCACAAACTGTCAAAGTAATAAAATAAAGGCATGTATATGCAACCGGTGAACTAATAAAAAGGATGTGACGGTTTTTTATATTAAGCCGTCACATCCTCTTTTCGGTTGATAATATATTCGTAATATTAATGCTGTTAGAAAAAAACACAATTAGTTTAAATGTCTTTTGTAAAGAATATAAACAGGTGTTTTGATAAGTGTATAAACGAAGCTGTTTTGAATGTTTTTGTTCTTGTATAAATGCCAGGGTTGAATTTGTAAGGGAATATAAGTATAATAAATAAGTTATAGAAAACACCGGATGTAGAAATGAGGGTGACAAATTGAGGAAACTTAATATTTTATACGAAGATGACGTAATGCTTGCATGCGTTAAACCGTGTGGAGTTCCTTCGCAGGGTGACAAAAGCAATGACAGCGATATGGTCACATTGGTTAAGGAATATCTTTTTGATAAGTCAGATTCAAATGATGAACCATATCTTGCTATAATTCATAGGCTTGACCGACCCGTAGGGGGTGTTATGATTTTTGCAAAGACACCGGAGGTTGCTGCTAAGCTTTCAGATGATATGCAGGATGGAAATATAATAAAATATTATCAGGCAATAGTGACAGGAGAGCTCCCGGATGAGAGCGGAGAGCTTTGCGACTATCTGCTTAAAGATGGTAAAACAAACACTGCTAAAGTTGTTCAAAAGGGAACAAAGGGTGCCAAATTGGCAAGACTATATTATGAAGTGTTAGATGTGTTTGAAACGGATGAAGGAGTTTTAAGCTATATTCTTATTGAGCTTGAAACAGGAAGACACCATCAGATACGCGCACAGCTTGCAAGTCGCGGATGCGGAATATGGGGAGATACAAAATATAATCCCGCATTTTCTAAGACAAAGCGCAAATATGTTGAGATAGGTCTTTATTCGTCAAGAATAGAACTTGAGCATCCTGTTACAGGAGAGCATCTTGTTTTCAAAAATGAACCTGAAGGTAAAGCATTTGACGTAATAGAGATGGAAGATTATTAATGGAGGATTAAAATAGCTATGGCAAAGGACAAGAAATTAGTTGAGCAGATTACTTCAATGGAGGAAGATTTTGCACAATGGTATACAGACGTAGTAACAAAGGCGGGACTTATTGATTATACAAGTGTTAAGGGTTGTATGGTTCTTAAACCTGCAGGATATGCAATCTGGGAGTTAATCCAGAAACAGTTAGATGAGAGATTTAAGGAAACAGGTGTTGAAAATGTTTACCTTCCGATGTTTATCCCGGAAAGTCTTCTTCAGAAAGAAAAGGACCACGTAGAAGGTTTTGCACCTGAGGTTGCATGGGTTACACACGGAGGACTTAATCCATTACAGGAAAGAATGTGTGTAAGACCTACATCGGAGACTCTTTTCTGTGATTTTTACAGCAAGGAAATTGAATCATACAGAGATTTGCCAAAGGTTTATAATCAGTGGTGTTCAGTAGTAAGATGGGAGAAGGAAACAAGACCATTCCTTCGTTCAAGAGAGTTCTTATGGCAGGAAGGACATACTGCACATGCAACGGCTGATGAGGCAGAAGAAAGAACGATTCAGATGCTGAATGTATATGCTGATTTCTGCGAAGAGGTTCTTGCAATGCCTGTTATAAAAGGTAGAAAAACAGACAAAGAAAAATTTGCAGGTGCAGAGGCTACCTATACAATAGAAGCTCTCATGCATGACGGAAAGGCACTACAATCAGGAACAAGCCATAATTTTGGTGACGGATTTGCAAAAGCATTTGGCATTCAGTATACAGACAAAGAAAATAAGCTTCAGTATGTACATCAGACTTCATGGGGAATGACTACAAGACTTATCGGAGCAATAATCATGGTTCATGGTGATGACAGCGGTCTTGTATTGCCGCCAAGAATAGCACCTGTTCAGGTTATGGTTGTGCCTATAATGCAGAAAAAAGAGGGCGTACTTGAGAAGGCTGATGAAATTAAGAGTATGCTTTCGGCAAATTACAGAGTAAAGGTAGATGCTTCGGACAAGAATCCGGGATTTAAGTTTGCAGAGCAGGAAATGAGAGGTATACCTTTAAGAGTTGAGGTAGGACCAAAGGATATCGAAGCAGGACAGGCTGTAATAGTTCGTAGAGATACAAGAGAAAAGACAATTGTTTCATTTGATGAGCTTGAAGCAAAGGTCGGAGAGCTTCTTGAAACAATGCAAAAGGATATGTTTGAAAGAGCAAAGGCTCACAGAGAGGCTAATACAAGAACTGCAGCAAGCTGGGATGAATTTACTGATATAATAAATACAAAGCAGGGCTTCATCAAGGCTATGTGGTGTGGTGAAGAAGCTTGTGAGACTGCTATTAAAGATGAAACAGGCGCAACCACAAGATGTATGCCGTTTGAACAGGAAACTTTAAGCGATGTATGTGTTCATTGCGGAAAGCCTGCAAAGAAAATGGTTTACTTTGGAAAAGCGTATTAATTATTATAAGCGATTTCAGACACTGTTTTTAATATCGAAGCTTAGACAAGGAAAGAAATATGCATAAAATAGATATGCCGGCTGGTGCCAAAGAAATAATTGAAGAATTAAATAAGCATGGTTACGAGGCATATATTGTCGGAGGCTGTGTCAGGGACTGCCTTATAGGGAGAAGCCCTAATGATTGGGATATTACGACAAATGCAAAGCCGGATGAAGTTAAAGCCATTTTCAGACGTACTGTCGATACCGGTCTTGAACACGGGACTGTAACAATAATGATAGGAAATGATGGTTACGAGGTGACGACATACAGGGTAGACGGTGAGTATGAGGACCACAGACGGCCAAACAGCGTGGAATTTACTGCAAACCTCAAAGAAGATTTAAGAAGAAGAGATTTCACCGTAAATGCCATGGCATACAATGATGAAGAAGGCGTTATCGATATATTTGGCGGAATAGATGACCTTGAAAAAGGTGTAATAAAATGTGTCGGAAATGCAGATGACAGGTTTGATGAAGATGCACTTAGAATTCTTAGAGCAGTAAGATTTGCCGCACAATTGTCTGTTGATGACGGAAACGGAAACAGAAGACCTTTCGTTATAGAAGAAAAAACGAGAGAAGCTATTATTCATCATGCACCGGAGCTTGCGTATGTCAGTGCAGAACGAATACAGGTTGAACTGACAAAGCTTATTACATCCGACTATCCGGAGAAACTGACTGATGCATATGAGCTTGGAATAACAAAGATTATTTTGCCGGAATTTGATCTTATGATGCAGACGGAGCAAAATAATAAACACCATAATTGCAATGTCGGCATGCACACAATTGCAGTAATGCAGAATGTACCTGCGGATAAAGTATTAAGATACAGCGCATTGCTTCATGATTCGGGCAAACCGGAAGTAAAGACAACGGATGAGAATGGTGTAGACCATTTTTGCGGACATCAGGAAAAAAGTGAAATAATTGCCCAGCAGGTTTTAAGACGGTTAAAGCTTGATAATGAGACTATCAAGTTAGTCAAAAAATTGATTCGTTATCATGACTTTGGTATATGGGGAGATGTCAGTTACAAATCCTTAAGAAGGTTTCTTGCACAGCTTGGCTCGGAATACTTTGATCAGTTCATAAAAATCAGATTTGCAGATATTATGGGACAAAGTGATTATCAAAGAGAGGAAAAGCTTGAACGTATAAAATGGATACAGGAGGCATATGATGTCATAATTGCCCAAAACCATTGTCTAAGACGCGAAGACCTTCAGATAAACGGCAGAGATCTAATAGAACTTGGTGTAAAACCCGGCAGGGAAATGGGTGAGCTTTTAGACTGGATATTGTCGGAAGTGTTGGAAAATCCGGAGCTAAATGACAAAGAAAAGCTTACCTGTATGATAAAGAAAAAAATAAATAATTAAAGGAATATCCGTAATAAAAAGAATAATTAATCCCCTTTGGTCATAAGATTAACAAGATTAGTGACTGGAGGGGATTTATTTTGTCAGAT
The DNA here is from genome assembly GCA_945787485.1 of uncultured Lachnospiraceae bacterium. Taxonomy (GTDB): domain Bacteria; phylum Bacillota; class Clostridia; order Lachnospirales; family Lachnospiraceae; genus Coprococcus_C. The sequence continues at coordinate 10,071 of CALZHV010000014.1, read as the reverse complement.
AAATTATCAGAGGTATTCGATGCATATGATATGGAAATATTTCAGACATCAAGAGGCAGAGGTGCAGTTTTGATGAGGACGAGCCGGGGTATACGACAGTTAAAACCTACAGATTCAAATCAAAGCCGTGTAGAAGCGGAATACAATTTCAAGGAGCTGGTTTCGATATGTGGTTATGACAGGCTTGACAGATGTGTCAGAAATAATGACAATGAATTGCTCTCATATGACAGGTATGGTGTTGCATATGTGCTTCGGTGTTATTTTGACGGAAGAGAATGCAGCACTCATGATGTCGACGAAATTCTTGGTGCAACGAGAAATCTCACTATGCTGCACAGGGCGTGCAGGAAAGCGTGGGAGCTTACTGACGGTGACGTACATATTAGACAAACAGGAAATTTTAAAAAGAGAAATCAGGAGCTTAAGCGTGTCAGAAATTTTATAAGCAGATACAAAGCAAGACGTGAATTCGAGCAGATTTATATAAAGGTCTTTGACAAGTATTATAAGGCAGCACTTGACTGTGAGGAAAAATATGGAAACCTTGTTATTGACAAGGATAACGAGCATCTTGGATATTGTCATGGAATGTATAATAATCACAGTATTCTGGTGGATGAAAAGAATGAATTTTATACAATAGGATTTGACAGGTTTTACGTGGGAAATCAGTTGGATGATTTGTATCATTTCTTGAGAAAGATGCTTGAAAAAAATGATTACAGTATTGATTTGATGGAGATGATATTGGAGGAATACAATAAATACTGTACGCTTACAAAAAGAGATTATGAATATATTTATACATTATTTTCTTATCCGGAAAAATTTTACAAGATTAGCAATCAATATATGAATTCATCAAAAAACTGGATTTCTCCCAAAATGCTTGAAAAAATCAACGCCATTATAGAAGATGATGAAAAAAAGAAAAGATTATTGGAGAGCATGCGGCAAAAATATCTTAGTTTGCGTCCTTAATCTTTGGAAAAGCGCATATTTCTACAATATATTTCTTCACATTTTATAAATTATCTTGTATAATACAATAGTTAAGGTGGGAATTATGCGAAAAAATACTTTGTTATGTTTGTTTTTTATTTCAATGCTGATTCTCGTTGCAGGATGTGCTTCCGGACAAAGCGGAAAAGTCACTGTCTATGAGACTACGGAGTTATCAGAATATGCACATCAGGAAGAAAGCCTGACAGCCGTTGTTTCAGGCATTGATTATGAAAACAATTTAGTCAATTTAATAGATTGTCAGACCGGTGATCAAAAACAGCTTTTATATAACGGAGGTGTGTCCGTATATAATAAGTATGGTGACGATATAGGACTCGGCGGACTTGAATGCGGAACAGTTGTTGATGTGATTTATTATGCAGATTCATTAAAGCTTGCACAGATAAAATACAGCGATTCTGTTACGGCAATCAGTGATGTCAGTAAATTCACTGTCGATATGGACGAGTTGAAAGCTGTTTACAAGGGGACTTCATGCCCTGTGTCGGAATTCATTACCGCATTTGATGGTAATAATCAGATTTCTGCAATGGAAATAAACACAGAGGATTTGGTTACATTAAATGTATATGGCGGCAAGATTGTGTCTGTCCAGATACAGCTGGGGCACGGATATGTAAAGCTCGTCAATCAGAAATCGTATGTGGGTGGAATGGTTGAGATAGGATATGATGTAATAGTTCCGGTCACGGATGATATGCTTTTGGCAGTCCGCGAAGGTGAGTATACACTTAGAATTAATAAGGCAGGGTATTGCGATTCCAAGTCAGTCACTGTTGTGAAAGATAAAGAAGTGGTAGTAGATATATTCGATATATCTATTCCGACAGGAACGGTGACATTCAATATTGAACCGGCAGATTCCAAATTGTTCGTAAATGGTGAGGAGCTTCCAAACCATGTATATACGGACAATTACGGCAATTACAGATTTAAGGTTGTTGCAGAAGGATACGAAGACTATTCCGGCAAGTTCACCATAAAGCAGGCAACTAAGGTTTATGATGTTACTTTGGAGCCGACAGAGAAGACGACGGAAACCACAGAGACAACGGATTCGACCGAAACAACCGAAACCACCGGGACAACGGGAACAGACAGTACTACGTCTACCGAGACGACAGCTACTACGACATCATCGACTTCGACAAGTACTGCATCTGATACGTCTGTTACGACAGGTTCAGCCGTGTCCACGGAATACACGACAGAAGAACCCAAAAAGACTAAAAATAAAATTAAGATAAAGGCACCAAAGGGTGTTGAAGTATATGTGGATGGAGATTATATCGGAGTGACACCGGTAAGCTTTGAAAAGATTGTCGGAACACACACGATTATATTAAATAAATCGGGATATTTGATAAAAAGTTATACGATACAGGCTAAGGATGATGGCAAAGATGACGAATATGAATTTGCAGAGCTTGTACCAATAAAGTAAATTAATAGTACTATTGAAAATATAAGGAGGCACATTATGGATTACAAGAAAATATATGAGGAATGGGTAACTAATCCGTTCTTTAGCGAGGAGACCAGAGAAGAGCTTTTGGCTATAAAAGATGATGAGAATGAAATTAAAGAAAGATTCTATGCTGATTTGGAATTTGGTACAGCAGGTTTAAGAGGTGTCATCGGAGCTGGTATTAATCGTATGAATGATTATGTTGTTGCAAAGGCTACACAGGGGCTTGCAAATTACATTCTTCATAGCAGAAAGCAGGACAAGGGCGTTGCCATAGCTTTCGATTCCAGAAGATGTTCTCCTGAATTCGCTGATGTTGCAGCACTTTGCCTCGCAGCAAACGGAATCAAGGCATATGTTTTTGAATCATTAAGACCAACACCTGAGCTTTCATTTGCAGTAAGACATCTTGGCTGTATTGCAGGTATTAATATAACAGCAAGTCATAATCCTCCTGAATACAACGGATACAAAGTCTACTGGGAGGATGGTGCACAGATTACACCTCCGCATGATGTTCAGATAATGAAGGAAGTTAAAGCAATAAATGTTCAGGATGCAAAGACAATAACAAAGGAAGAAGCCATTGAAAAGGGACTTTATCAGGTTATTGGCAAGGAAGTTGACGATGCATACATTGCAGAATTAAAGAAGCTTGTTATTCATCAGGATTGCATAGATAAATATGGCAAAGATATTAAGATTGTTTACACTCCGCTTCACGGAACGGGAAACATTCCTGCAAGAAGAATTCTTAAGGAAATTGGATTTGAAAATGTTTATGTTGTGCCTGAGCAGGAGCTTCCGGATGGAAATTTCCCAACTGTAAGTTATCCAAATCCTGAGGCAGCAGAAGCATTTGAATGTGCATTAAAGCTTGCCAAAGAAAAAGACGCAGATCTTGTTCTTGCAACAGACCCTGATGCAGACAGACTCGGCGTATATGTTAAAGATAAGCAGGGCGAATATCATTGTCTTACAGGTAATATGTCAGGAAGTCTTTTGGCTGACTACGAGATTGGACAGACAAAGGCTACAAAGGGATTGCCTGAAGATGGTGCATTAATCAAAACTATCGTTACAACTAACCTTGTAAATAAGATGGCAGAGCATTATGGAGTTAAGCTTATAGAAGTACTTACAGGATTTAAGTTTATCGGACAGCAGATTCTAAGCTTTGAACAAAAGAAGAAAGGAACATATCTTTTCGGATTCGAGGAGAGCTATGGATGTCTTATAGGTACTCATGCAAGAGATAAAGATGCGATTGTTGCAACAATGGCTCTTTGCGAGGCTGCTGCATTTTATAAGTCGCAGGATAAGACGCTCTGGGATGCAATGATTGATATGTATGACAAGTACGGTTATCATGTAGATGATATAAAGACTGTTACATTAAAGGGTATCGATGGACTTGAGAAGATTCAGAGCATTATGAAACAGCTTAAGGAAAATACACCTAAGGAAATTGCGGGACATGAAGTCCTTTGGGCCAGAAATTATTCAAATGATACAGCAACAAACATGAAGACAAAGGTTGTATTGCCAACAGGTCTTCCAAATTCAAATGTTGTTTATTATGATCTTGCTGACGGTGCATGGCTTTGTGTAAGACCGTCAGGAACAGAACCAAAGGTAAAATTCTACTATGGTGTAATCGGAAAGAGTCTTGAAGATGCACAACAGTTATCGAAAAAATTTGGAGATGCTGTATTAAACATGATAGATAATATGATGTAGGCAAAATTTTATTTGCGATATCGGATAATCAAAATAGGAGTGCATTTAAACCGCACTCCTATTTTGGTTATAAATAAATGCTATAACATAAAAGCTTTGTATAGTATAATAAATTAATTATTCAGAAAGGATTGACATCAAATGGCATATAAAATATTGATGGTTGAAGACGATTATGCTCTTGCGATGGGAACTGAATATGCGCTGATTAGCGAAGGCTATGATGTTGTAAAAGCTGACAGCATCGAATCGGCAGCAAAAAATCTGGATGCATCAATCGACCTTATATTGTTAGATGTTATGCTTCCTGATGGAGACGGATATAGCTTTTGCCGTGAAATAAGAAAAAAGGGAATTGAAATTCCGATAATATTTCTGTCTGCCATGTCTGAAGAGGTCAATATTGTGCAAGGACTATCGATAGGAGCAGATGATTATGTTGCAAAGCCCTACAGAGTAAAGGAATTAACATCAAGAATTGCAGCAAATATAAGACGTTCCAAGATTAACACAGCGGTTAAGAATACATATGAATTTGGACAGCATGTCTTTTATGCCGATGAATATATCCTTAAAAGAGACAATGAAAATATAGAATGCACGATGAGTGAAATGAAGATATTGAAATCGCTTCTTGTAAATCAGGGCAGTGTTCTTTCGAGAAATCAGCTTCTTGAAAAATTGTTTGATGATGGAGAAAGCTTTATCGATGACAATACGCTGTCGGTGTACATAAAACGTCTCAGGGATAAGCTTGGAGACGATGCTGAATGGATTGAAACAGTGAGAGGAATAGGCTACAAATTCCGGAAGAAAGGCGTCTGATATGATCAATGGATATGAGAGAAAGCAATTTGTATTCAATTATGTCATCGGAAGCTTGATATTCGGAATAGTAATTTTTTTTACATCTTATTTTTTGCTCGATAAAAATACAATAAAATGTCTTGTTGTAATGGTGATATATCTGGCTGCCGTTATTTGCCTGTTCGTTATCTCATTTTCGAAAATAAACCAGGCGTATGATGAGATTGAAAAAATATCGTCGATTATGGTAGATGTGTATGAGGGAGAAATAATTCCTCAGGAAGAATACAAGCAGGGTGACATAGGAATATTATATACAAATTTCTATAAGGTTGTGAGCTCGCTTAAAGAGAGTAATCTTAAAGAGCAGGAAGAAAAAATTTTTTTGAGGGATATCATTTCGGATATTTCACATCAGCTGAAAACTCCGCTTGCGTCACTTACGGTATTTATGGATTTGCTTTACGAGGATAAAATAACTGATGACGAAAAGAAACATGAAATACTCGGCGAAGCAAAAAATCAGCTGACAAGAATGGAATGGATGGTTCTTTCTATGCTGAAGCTTGCCAGAATTGAAGCGGGAGCCATACAATTTGTCAAAAAAGAAGCCCGGCTTGTTGCTATATTGGCACAGGCAAAGGAAGCTGTTATGTATCTGTATAATGAACGACATCAGACAATTGATATTGACTGCCCGGACGATTTGGTTTTGAATTGTGATGCTGACTGGCTTACGGAGGCTGTTATCAACCTGCTGAAAAATGCTTCCGATTATTCTGAAAATGGAAAAGCTGTCTTCCTTTACACAGAAAATACAAATGTATATACTAGAATTTATATAAAGGATGAGGGAGTTGGAATACCTGAAAAGGATATTCAAAATATTTTCAAAAGGTTTTACAGGGTAAATCAACAGGTAAACCCAAACAGTGTCGGAATAGGCCTTTCACTTGTGAAATCAATAGTGGAAGGAATGGGAGGAAAGGTAACGGTAAAAAGCAGTGTGGGTGATGAAAGCTACAGCTGCTTTATGATTACGTTTATAAAATAAAAGAAATGGAGATATGAGATGAAAGGTTTATTTATATCTATGGAAGGTCCGGATGGCTCAGGAAAGACAACACAGATAGAGCTGCTTAAGGAATTTTTGAAGGAAAAAGGATATGACGAGATAATAATAACAAGGGAGCCGGGCGGAACTGTTATAAGTGAAGCAATAAGAGGTATTATTCTTAACAAGGATTATGCCGAAATGAATTATATGACGGAAGCATTGCTTTATGCTTCGGCAAGGGCACAGCTAGTGGGAGAGGTAATCAAACCTGCACTGGAATCAGGCAAGGCTGTAATAAGCGACAGATTTGTTGATTCATCAGCTGTATATCAGGGCATGGCAAGAGGACTAGGAGTAGAAAATGTATACAAGATGAATGAATATGCGACACTTGGTATTCTTCCGGATGTAACCATCCATCTTGATTTACCGGCTCAGGTTGGAATAAGCAGAAAGAAGGAACAGGCAGAATTAGATCGCATGGAAAGGGAAGCTTTATCTTTCCATGAAAAGGTGGCCGAAGGATATCGTGAGCTTGCAAAACGTGCACCGGAAAGAATTTATACAATAGACGCAACACAGTCAATTGATGAGATACACAGACTTATTGTCGATAGAGTATCAAAAGTATTAGAACTGTAATACAGTATTTAGCTAAATATGATCAGATATAATATGTACGATATGAAAAAATAACTTTAATCGACATGAATAAATATTTTCAATTGATACAGACAAATATATTCTATTGATATGAATAAATAGCTTTAATTGATATGAATAAATATGTTTGACATGAACAAATATAAATCTATAGAAAAAGGGCTTAAAAAGTGTTATAATATACGTATCTGCAGGTGATTTCATAAATGTATTTACAACCTGCAAATAAAAGTCAAGGCTGAATCTTAAGAAAGGAGTAAACGATGGATATAAAGGTTAATCAGCTTCAACAATTAACTCAGATGGAAGCACCAAAATCTTCTAAAGATAATGTCGAAGATTTTAAGTTTACTCTTATAAAAAACATAAATGAAGAACAGCTTCAGGATAAGCTTGGCACGCTCATGAAAGAAATCGAAGAACAAGGTGCAAAGATTGCAAAACACATGGATATAAAAGATATGAAGCATTATCGTGCGAAGATAAAAGAATTCATGAATGAGGTTGTATCGAGATCCCATGAATTTTCAAGAGAAAATTTCCTTGACAGAAGAGGAAGACACAGAGTGTACGGAATAGTAAAGCTCGTTGATAAAAATTTAGATGAGCTTGCGGAGGAATTGATAAAGGATGAGAAGGATAATCTCGCAATATTGGGGAAGATAGACGATATCAGAGGATTATTACTTGACATTTCAACATAACATTTTTGAAAATGAGTGAGACAAACAGATTAGGGGGTGTGGCTTATGGATTTTAGAAGTATTGTTGGACATGAGGACATAATAAAACATTTTAAAAGCAGTATTGATATGGATAAGGTCAGCCATGCATATATTATAAATGGTGAAGAAGGAAGCGGAAAGAAGATGCTTGCGAGGGTTTTTGCAAAGACCCTGCAGTGCGAAAGCGGAGCGTCAGAGCCATGTAACAGCTGTAAATCCTGCCTGCAGTGTGAGACAGGTAATCAGCCTGATATAATAGTAGTTTCTCATGAGAAACCGGGGGTTATCTCGGTTGATGAGATAAGGGAGCAGGTGCTTGACAGCATTTGCATAAAGCCATATAGCAGCAAATATAAAATATATATTATTCCGGATGCACAGCTTATGAATCCGCAGGCGCAGAATGCATTATTAAAAACAATAGAGGAACCGCCTGAATATGGAATAATATTATTGCTTACAAACAATTTAGATAAGATGCTTGAAACGGTTAAGTCAAGATGTATGATATTGACGACAAAACCAATCAGGGAAAGAAATATGATTGACTATCTTGAGAAGGATATGGGTCTTTCAGAGGATAAAGCATATTTTTGCCTTGATTTTGCGCAGGGCAATCTTGGAAAAGCTATTAAGCTTGCATCGAATGAAGAATATGTAAAAATAGTTGATTCAGTTGTGGATTTGATGTCAAAAATTCCTGATATGGATGTAGATGATTTGACATTTGCAATGAACAGCATAGAGGAATTTAAGTTGTCCATAAACGATTACATGGATCTTATGCAGATGTGGTACAGAGATGTACTTATGTTTAAGGTTACAGGTAATTTGGACAGATTGTTATTTAAAGGACAGCATTCTGCTCTTAAGAAGCAGGCAGCTGTAATGTCATATATGAGCATTGAAGGAAAAATCGATGCTATTGCAAAAGCAAAGAAGAGATTGGATGTTAATGCCAATTTCAGCGTTACAATGGAGCTTTTGCTACTCACATTGAAGGAGAAGTAAATAGATGATAGAAGTTATAGGAGTTCGTTTCAGACCAAACGGCAAAATTTATTTTTTTGACCCAATCGATTATGAGTTGGAGGTCGGAACACATGTTATAGTTGAGACAGCACGAGGCGTTGAATATGGAAAGGTTGTATTAGGAAGAAGAGAGGTTGATGAGCAAAAGCTTTCATCATCGGTAAAACCTATTATTCGTATTGCAACAGAAGAGGATGATCAACGTTTTGAAGATAATAAATTAAAGAGTAAAAAGGCATTTGATATATGCATTGAAAAGATTAAGAAGCATAATCTTGAAATGAAGCTTATTTATGCGGAGTATACATTTGATAATAACAAGGTGCTTTTCTACTTTACTGCTGACGGCAGAATAGATTTCAGGGAGCTTGTAAAAGACCTTGCAGCTGTATTTAAGACTAGAATTGAGCTTAGACAGATTGGTGTGAGGGATGAGACAAAGATAGTTGGCGGAATAGGTTCCTGCGGAAGGGAATTATGCTGCAATAAGCATTTGTCCGAGTTTGTTCCTGTTTCAATCAAAATGGCTAAGGAACAAAATCTTTCTTTAAATCCTTCTAAGATATCAGGTGTCTGCGGCAGACTTATGTGTTGCTTAAAGCATGAACAGGATACTTATGAATATCTTAATGAAAAGCTGCCTAATGTAGGTGATTTTGTAAGGACGGTAGATGGAAACAAGGGTGAAGTAATATCTGTTAATGTATTAAGGCAGAAAGTTAAATTGCTTGTAACCACGGAAGATGACACAAAGGAAATAGAAGAATACAAGGTTGAAGACATAAAATTCAAACCAAGAAAGAAGAAATACAAAGAAAAGAATTCTATAAGCGATGAAGAGCTAAAAGAACTCGAAGAACTTGAACTTAAGGAAGGAAAGTCTAAATTTAATGATGACTAATAATATCCCCGACCAATGGTCGGGGAATCTTGTTGATAAGTATTTAAAACCCGGCGAAAGAATAGATGACCTCGAATGCAGGGGATATCGGATAATACAAAATCCTGATATCTTTTGTTTTGGTATGGATGCAGTTTTGCTGTCTGATTTTGTTTCACCCAGAAAAAATGGACAGGCAATAGATCTAGGAACAGGAACAGGTATTATTCCTATTTTGATGGAGGCAAGAGGAAAGGCTGCGCATTATACCGGACTTGAGATTCAGGAGTATAGTGCAGATATGGCAAGGCGAAGTGTAAGTATTAACCATCTTGAAGAAAAAATAGATATTGTGACCGGTGATATTAATGATGTAAGGAAATTATTTGAGCCGGAAAAATTTGATATAGTAACATCTAATCCGCCATACATGATAAAAACAGGCGGACTTGAGAATGAAAATTTGCCAAAAAATATTGCAAGGCATGAAATTCTGGTGAATTTGGAGCAGCTTATTGCGGCGGCTTCTTACCTTTTAAAAATGAATGGGAAATTTGCAATTGTGCACAAACCGTTCAGACTTGCAGAGATTTTTTCGATTATGTACAAATACAGGCTTGAGCCAAAACGCATGTGCATGGTACAGCCATATGAGGATAAAGAGCCTAAT
>CALZHV010000013.1 GCA_945787485.1 uncultured Lachnospiraceae bacterium | reverse complement strand
CTGCTTGTAAATCTGTGGTGACTGTGGCAATGCATAGAAATTGCCCGGATGCACACGACTCGGTACAAGGTAATCTCTTGCGCCCTCAGGTGTTGACTTACAAAGAGTTGGTGTTTCAATTTCTATAAATCCGTTTTCTGCAAGAAATGCTCTTGTAAGAGTTGTAACCTTACTTCTCATTATGATATTTTTCTGAAGATCAGGTCTTCTCAAATCAAGATATCTGTATTTAAGTCTTAATTCTTCCTTAGTCTTGCTGTTTTCTTCAATTGGAAATGGTGGTGTTTCTGCTTCTGAAAGGATTCTAATATCACTTGCAATAATCTCAATATCACCTGTAGCAAGGTTATCATTTACTGCACCGCCACGTTTTGCAACAACACCTGTAATGGCTGCTACAAACTCACTTCTTAACTTTTCAGCCTTCTCAAATGCTTCTTTTCCACATTTTGCTTCTTCAAAAATAATCTGTAAAATACCACTGCGGTCTCTAAGATCAACAAAGATAATTCCACCTTTATTTCTGCTCTTCTGAACCCATCCCATGACTGTTACAGTCTGGTCAACCATAGTATTATTTACTTCTGTACATCTGTGACTTCTTTTAAGTCCAAGCATTGACTCTGCCATCACTATATCTCCTTATCACAAAAAAATTCTACAAACTCTTCATAGCCGTCCTGCATCATCTGTTCCTTCTGGAACTTTTTATTTTTCTTCATTATTGCTATGTTAACCTGCTTACCGGATATCCTTTCAGCCTTAGCCTTTTCAAATATAGCCATCATCTTTTCATCCGGCATATTCTTTTCTACAAGGTAAGCAATTTTAACCTTACTTGTCGGAACTTTATATTCTCTCTCAAGCAAGAGCATTACAATTCGTTCAAATCCAATTGAAAATCCGCATGCAGGTGTCTGATTACCGGTAAATTTCCCAATCATTTCATCATATCTTCCACCACCACCTACAGAGCCTCCAAACTCATCCATTGAAATCTCAAAAATAGGTCCTGTATAATATGACATGCCTCTTACAAGCGTTGGGTCAAAGGACATCTTAAAGCTTGCACTCTTTGAACTCTCGACAGTTTTAATTATTGTTTCAAGATTAGAAGCTATTTCTTCATCAAGAAAATCACCAAGTGTATCTTTAATATACCTTACACCGCTTACATCATTTGTAACCGTTTCAAAAAGCTTAAGGTACTTTTCAACTGATGATGCATCATATCCTTCACCGATAAGCTCTTCCTTAACGCCATCAAGACCAATCTTATCCATTTTGTCGAGGATAATAAATACCTTATCATAATCACTCTCAGGGAAACCGCTGTATGCAGCCATTGCCTTTAATATTCTTCTGTCATTAATTCTAATTGTAAAGTTTTCAAAATCCAGTTTTCCAAGTAATGTTGTTGTAGCGAGTATAAGCTCAATTTCTGCAAGAATTGTGCTTTCTCCCAAAATATCAATATCACATTGCATAAACTGACGATATCTGCCACGCTGTGGTCTGTCTGCTCTCCATACATTTCCCATTTGTAATGCTTTAAACGGATTTGGAAGATCATTTGCATTGTTTGAATAATATCTTGAAAGAGGAACCGTAAGGTCATATCTCAAACCACCATCCACAAGATCTATTTCTTCCTTTGCTTCATCTATTTTAAGTTTTTCACCACGTTTTAAAATTTTAAATATAAGCTTCTCGTTTTCTCCACCCTGCTTGCTGCTTAAGTTTTCTATGTGCTCAACACAAGGTGTTTCAACTGAACAAAATCCAAAGCTTCTGTATGTTTCCTTTATTAATCCAATCACATAATCCCTGATTTCCATTTCCATAGGCATTATGTCTTTCATTCCTGTAACAGGCTTTTTTTTCATAGCCATAAGAGTTCCTCCCGGTATTGTTTATATTTTTGTATGCTTTAATAATTTACTAAATTAATAATACAATTTAGCATCTGAACTTTTCTTCAAATTAAACATTTTTACTATATTTATCCTTACGTGCCAGCATTTCATCAAAACGCTCTATGTAATCATCAACGGATTTACAATTTTCCACACGCTCTACTCTGTTTTCATCATGGAATACAAGCTTTGTTGATGCTCCGGCACCAACAGCTATTATATCAGTTATCTCTTCCATAATCAAAATATTATATATACATTCTTTATTTTCTCTGGAATATCCTACATTTTCGAGATTTCCGCCTATATTTTTTTGTCTGTACATATAATAAGGCTGCATGCCCATTTTCACTGCATACTCTCCAACAGTGTCAAGCATTAAATCCATATCCTTGTGAATACTGTCCTTATAACCGTCCATCTGTTGATTCAAATTAGCCGCCCTTTTTATAGCCAGAGAATGAACAGTGAGACTGTCAGGGTTTAATTTCTCAATTTCATTTAATGTATATAACATTGAATCAATATTCTCACCCGGAAGTCCTGCAATAATATCCATGTTAATATTATCAAAGCCACACTCTCTCGCAAGCTTAAATACTTCTTTCGTCTGCTCGCTGTTATGTGCTCTTCCGATTACAGAAAGAGTCTTATCATTCATTGTCTGTGGATTTATACTTATCCTTGTAACATTGTGATTTTTCATGACCCGAAGCTTATCGACAGTAATGCTGTCCGGTCTTCCGGCTTCCACGGTATATTCTAACACATTAGTCAAATCAAAATTATTATCGATGGCACTTAACAGTCTATCAATAAGCTCACTTGTAATTGATGTTGGTGTTCCTCCGCCGACATATACCGACACAAGCCTTTTACCCTGCTGCCTTTTTGCTACTTCTTCAATTTCTTTTACCAACGTATCAATGTAAACATTTGATTTTTGTGCATATACACCGACAGGATACGATGTAAAGGAGCAATAAAGACACCTGCTCGGGCAAAAAGGTATTCCGACATAAAGACAATAGTCATTTAGTTTATCGACTTTTTCCACAAGCTCTTTTTCGTGAACGGCAACAGTTGTTGCAAGCCTTGCTTTTTTATCAGATACTTCATATTCATTTTTATAGTGCAACACCGTATCTTCATATGAACAGCCACAGGTAAGCTTTGCCATAGCAATTTTGGTCGGTCTTACACCGGTAAGGTCTCCCCATGGCAATACTCTGTCTGTATATTCACATAAAATTTTATATATTGCTCTCTTAAGCTTATTTCTAAATACCTGTTTATCCCGATAGTCACCTTGCACAATTTGTGAGATATGCTTTGATTTATCAATTATAGCAAATTCTGATTGTGATTCCTCGTACCTTGCTATAAATGAAAAATCAAATTCCATCCCCTTTGACTCAGCTTCAACAATTTTCACACCGGGATAAAATGCCATTATCATAGCCCGTAAATCATTATTGTATAATTCACTATCCTGCTGTAAATAAATCATATTATCTGCCTTTTCTAGAAATATGGATTACCATTTTTTTCTCTTTTTATTGTAGTTCTGTCGTTATGTCCCGGATAGACAATAACCTCTTCAGGCAAAGTAAACAATTTTTTTTCAATATTATCTATCAGCGCATCAGCATCTCCTGTTGGAAAATCCGAACGTCCTATGCTAAATGCAAAAAGTGTGTCTCCTGAAAAGAGCTTTTTATCCTCTTCAAAATAATAGCACATTCCACCCTTTGTATGTCCCGGAACATGAATACATTTGATTTTTTTACCGATAAGTTCAATTTCCTGTCCATCCTCTAAATAAATATCAGCCTTTTCTTCCGTGGCATGTCCAAACATGGATGACAGATTATAAACACTGCTTTCAAGCACTTCCTTTTCGTCCTCGCAGGCGTATACAACAAGCTCCGGATATGCTTCTCTTAATCCGGTCAATGCTCCGATATGGTCAATATGTCCATGTGTAAGAAGCACTGCCTTTAAATTAAATTTTTCTTTTTTGATTAAATCTATCAAAAAATCTGCCCTAGCAGCCGGATCAATAATAACTGCATCTCTTGTTTCCTGATTTGCAACCGTATAACAATTTGTTGCAAATGAACCAAGTATATTGGTAATTACAATACTATCTTTCATATAATCTCCTTAACCGGTTGTTCTTTCTATATCAATTATTCCTTCAATATTTCTAATCTTTGCTATAACCTTATTAAGCTGTTCTTTTGAATGAACCTCAAATTTAACGGACACTGTTGCCTTACCGTTTTTGTTGACACGAACATTCATACCTGTAAGATTTATATTTGCTTCATTAAATATCTTGGATAGTTCAAATACCAGCCCCTTACTGTCATTTGCATAGATATTAATTTCCGTGCTGTAAAGCTCTGACACAGCATCCTTGCTTGCCCACTCCGCTTCAATAAGTCTTTCTCGGTCAAATTCATCCATACAGATAACATTTATACAATCTGTCCTATGAATTGATATTCCTCGGCCTCGTGTAACATATCCGACAATATCATCTCCGGGAACAGGTGTACAGCATTTCGAAAATCTCACCGCAACATCATCTATACCCTGAACAATAATTCCTCCTTTAGGACCTTTTGTTCCTCGTCCCGGCATATTTATTTTCTCTACTATCTGTTCCTCAGTAATCTTACTTGCTTCCTGCTTGTTATATTCCTCGACAAGTCTGTTAACAATCTGACCTTCTTTAATTCCGCCATGTCCAATAGATGCAAGCATTGCATCCCAGCTGGCGAAATTGTATCTCTGAAGCGTTTTTTCCATCAGCTCAGGTGTCATAATCTCAGAAAGATTAATATTTTTTGTCTTACAGTAAGCTGCTATTGCATCTTTTCCCTTCTGTATATTATCAACTTTATTTTCCTGTCTGAACCACTGATTAATCTTTGTTTTCGCCTGAGAGCTTTTTACTACATTTAACCAGTCCATGCTTGGTCCCTTTGAATTCTGAGATGTAACAATTTCAACTCTGTCACCATTATGGAGCTCTGTTTCTATAGGAACCTGTCTTCCGTTAACTCGTGCTCCTATAAGCTTGTTACCAACTGCCGTATGAATGCTGTAAGCAAAATCTATCGGTGTAGAACCCTTTGGAAGATTCTTTATATCACCTGCCGGAGTAAAACAGTATACCTGATCTGAAAAAAGGTCAAAATCTGTTTTTACAAAGCTCATAAATTCTTTGTTGTCGGAAGTTGTGTCCTGCCACTCAAGCACCTGACGAAGCCAGCTAAGCTTCTCTTCTTCTTTGTTTGTCGAACCGCCACCCTCTTTATATTTCCAATGTGCGGCGATACCATATTCAGCTGTCTTATGCATTTCATAAGTTCTAATCTGAATTTCAAACGGCTTACCACCCGGTCCGATAAGTGTAGTGTGAAGCGACTGGTACATGTTTTGTTTTGGCATTGCAATATAATCCTTAAACCTGCCCGGAATAGGCTTATAATTCTCATGGATTATACCAAGTGCTGCATAGCAGTCACGCACCGTCTCAACTTTTATACGAATGGCATGTACATCATAAATCTGATCAAGAGTCTTATTCTGAGTCTTCATCTTTTTGTAAATGCTAAAGAGATGCTTTACTCTTCCGTCTACTTCACAGACTATGCCGTTTTCATCCATATAATGCTTTACTTCCTTGACCATATTATTAATGAATTCTTCTCCGGAAGAAACTCTTGTCTTAACTTCCTCTGAAAGAGTTTTATAAACATCCGGATACAAATATTTCATTGATAAATCGTCAAGCTCTATCTTAATCTTAGAAATACCGAGTCTGTGAGCTATCGGAGCATATATATCCATAGTTTCCCTTGCTTTTTCTATCTGCTTTGCAGGGCTTTGGTATTGCAATGTCCTCAAATTATGCAGTCTGTCTGCCAGCTTTATAAGAATTACTCTTATATCCTTAGCCATGGCGAGGAACATTTTTCTTAAATTTTCTGCCTGAATCTCTATCTTGTCCTGAGACAAATCCAACTGTGTAAGCTTTGTTACACCATCTACAAGTAATGCAATTTCTTCAGAGAATTCTTTTGTGATTTCATCGGTTGTCATAACCGTATCTTCCACAACATCATGAAGAATACCCGCAATTATCGTTTCTTTGTCTAGTTCAAGCTCCGCCAATATTATTGCAACACAAAGAGGGTGAATAATATAAGGCTCTCCCGATTTACGCTTCTGACCCTTATGTGCCTCATAAGCTATCTTATATGCTTTTTCAATTCCCGATACATCTGAGGAAGGATGATACTTTACTATAGTATCAATAAGCTGCTTGTACAATTCTTCTACCGGTGTAAAATCAGCCGGCTTGCTCAATTCCTTTTTAAATGTATCCTTTTGGTTTGCTTCATCTGCCATCACTATCACTTCTTTCCGTCTTAATGAATGTAAAATATTATTTCATATAAAAACCTGAATACATGATTATTCGCCCTCATACTTAATTACTGAAGCGATATCATATTTACTTAATACTTCTCTTCCTTTCAAGTCGACGAGTTCTATAAGAAAAATCATTTTCACAACTTCTCCTCCAAGCTGTTCAATGAGTTTAGCAGTAGCTTCCATGGTTCCTCCTGTGGCAATCAAATCATCCACCAACACTACCTTATCACCCGGCTTGATTGCATCCTTGTGAATCTCTATTGTAGCAGAACCATATTCCAAATCATAACTTGCTTTAACAGTTTCTCTTGGGAGTTTTCCTTCTTTTCTGACAGGCACAAAACCTTTATTGTTCATATAAGCAATTGGCGCTCCAAAAATAAATCCTCTTGACTCTGCACCTGCTATACAATCAAACTCCACTCCTTCGAGCAATGAATTCATTTCATCTATTGCAAGCTTAAGTCCGTCTTTATTTTCCAAAACACTTGTTATATCTCTGAATATTATACCCTCTTTTGGAAAATCAGGTATGCTTGTCATATAATCTTCAACTTTTTTCATCCGTATCTCCTCCCTTAATTTGGTTATTAACCTTCATGTTTTCTGTATGTAAAATTTTTTATCTGTACACTTTTGCGTCCTCTGAATTCATTTATTTCAGGGCAGTATGCCACATCAAGTAAAATTTTATTTGGCAAACCTCTTAACATTTTATCACATTCTTCTTCTGTAAACCACCTATTTATATCTTCTATGAAAGATTTTGCATCAAAAACCACTCCATCTATGGAATAACCTTCTTTATCCTGAAAAACAACACGCAAAGTCTGCTTTTCTCCGTTATCATACAATATTGCTTTTTTTATTCCCCATTCAAGCTGTGCAAACACCGGCTTTGGATTACCCTTTCCGAAAGGCTCAAGAATTTTTAATTGTTCCGTCAAGCCTACATTTACATACGATAATGGCATCGGCACATCTATCTTAAGCTTCGGAGTAAGTATATCCTCCGTAAGGCCGCTTTTTTCATTCAATGCTCTGGTAAATGCTTCAAGGTTTTCTTCGTTTAATGAAATTCCCGCTGCCAGTTCATGTCCTCCAAATTTGGTCAGATATTGCTCGCATTCTATAAGCTTTTCGACCATGTTATATCCTTCAATCGACCTGCCAGAGCCTTTAAGCTGGCTTGACTCCGCCTTTGTAATAACAAATGTAGGCTTATAATATTTTTCTTTAATTCTACCGGCAACTATACCGGCAAGGCTCTCGTGCAAATCCGGAATATAAACGACAAGCACGTTATCCTCCGAAAGCTTAGAATCAACTATTTCAAAAGCTTTTTCCACACCCTTTAAAGTCAAATCTTTCCTCTGTATGTTTATTTCCTTTAACTCTTCTGCAAGTTTTTTTGCTTCCTCTTCATTATCGCTACATAACAATTCTATCCCTTTTTTTGCATGCTGTAATCGCCCTGTAGCATTAATACAAGGACCGATTACAAACCCAATCTGATATGCGGATAATTCCTTACCTGTTAAATCATTGACATCCAAGAGAGCTTTTAATCCAATATTATTTGTATTTCTAAGACATTTAAGACCGGCCTTTACTATTGTTCGGTTTTCATCCTTCAAGTCCATAATATCGCATACTGTTGCAATTGCCGCCATTTCAATATACTTATACGGATCATCCCAGTTAATATTCATTTTCTCATACAAATTTTTTACAAATTTATAAGCTACTACGGCTCCGCAAATTCCCGGAAACGGATATTTACAATCCTCCTGCATAGGATCAATCACTGCATCCGCAGGCACAATTTTATATACTTTTTTATCACCATCCATTTCAAATTTGACAACATGGTGATCCGTGACAACTACCGTCATACCATATTTCTTCGCAAGCTCAATAGCGGAAAATGCAGAAATCCCATTATCACATGTTATTATTGTATCTATTCCGTCATTATGTGCCGCTTCAATTATTCTTTCATTTATTCCGTAACCATCCGTAATTCTATCCGGTATTTCATAGCTTATTTGTGCCCCTGCATTTTTCAGTCCGTCAAGCAAAATGTAATCTGACATAACACCGTCCACATCATAATCGGCAATAATTCTGATAGACTTTTTTTGTAAAATTTTCTGCTTTATTATCTCACAGCCTTTATCCATATCCTTCATAAGTCCCGGATTGTGAAGCTCATTTATATCTGACTTTAAAAAAGCAGCTATTTCTTCATCCTCTATCACATCTCTGTTTCTTATTATTCTCGCAATGACAGGATCTATATTATATTTTTCAGCAATACCGAAAAAATCAGCACGCTTTTGAGTCAACATCCATTCAGTATGCATATTTTTCTCCTTATAAGTGGAAACAGGCTGTCACATTGTGACAGCCTGTTGTCTTTTTTATTTCTTTTCTTTCTTAGAAAGATTCTTTTTTAATATATACCACAATGGTGCTGTGATACAAATTGATGAGTAAGCACCGCAGAGGATACCTGCCATAAGTGTGAATGTAAATTCTTTAAGCGCAGGCACACCCATGATAAACAATACAAGAACCATTACAAAAGTTGTAAGTGATGTATAAATTGTTCTTGTAAATGTCTGAGCAATACTCTTGTTAACAATTTCTTCAACAGTTTCTTTATTGTCCTTATTCTTAAGATTTTCTCTTACACGGTCAAATATAATAATTGTAGCATTGATTGAGTAACCGACTATCGTAAGCATACATGCAATAAATGTGTTACCTACCGAAAGCTGTGCAATTGAATATAATGCAAATACTACCATTACATCGTGTAACAATGCAAGTACGGCACTGATACCAAACTTAACATCAGAGAATCTTATTGCAATATATATAAGCATAAGCACTGAAGAAATAATGATAGCTAAAATAGCATCCTTCTTCATCTCACCACTTATTGTTGAGCTGATGCTCTGTCCTGTAATCTCCGAAACACTAAATGCACTCTTTATAGCTTCTTCCATATTTGCAGCAGCTTCCTCTGAAAGCTCTGTCGTCTTAAAGATTACCTGATTAGAATCTTCTACTACCTGAATCTGAATTGAGCCTTGTGAAACACCTGTTGCTTCTGCAATTACAGGTGCAACCTCTGTTTCTGCTCTTTCAAGTGTATATGCTTCATCAAATGTTACGGTTGTTGATGTACCACCTGTAAATTCAAGGCTGTAATTAAGAATATTTCCCGTCTTAGCCTTATTAATCGGAAGAAATACAAGTCCTGCAATAATTGCTAATGCTGATATAACAAAACAAATCTTACTGTTCTTTACATATCCTATAATCTTTGGAGCCTTTGCTCTACCATATGCTTTTTCGCTTGTAATACCAAAGTTAACAGCAGCATTTAAAAGCATTTTTGTAACAACAAGTGCTGTAAACATAGAAAGGATAATACCTATTACCAATGTACTTGCGAAGCCCTTGATACTACCTGTACCGAGAAGCGCAAGAACAAATGCAGCAATAAGTGTTGTAATGTTACCATCTAATATAGCTGAAAGAGCCTTTGAGAAGCCTGACTCAACAGCAGCCTTAACGCCCTTATTTTCGGCGATTTCTTCCTTTATACGTGTGAAAATGATAACGTTCGCATCAACCGCCATACCGATTGAAAGCACGATACCTGCAAGTCCCGGAAGTGTAAGTGTTGTTCCGTTTATGCTTAATACAAGTAACATGAGAAGTACATATGCAATAAGTGCCATTGAAGCGATGACACCAGGCACAAGATAAATGATAATCATCAAAATACATACGATACCAAGTCCGATTGCACCTGCCTTAAGGCTTGTTGAAATAGCATCCTGTCCAAGCTTTGCACCAACAATATTATACTGGAGCTGCTCAATCTCAAGAGGAAGAGCACCGATTTTAATTGTACTTGCAAGCTTTTCAGCTTCCTCATAGCTTCCAATACTGTTTATTTCTGCATTACCGCCTGTAATAGGCTCGTTTACTCTTGGTGCGCTGGCGATTCCGCCATCGTACATAATATAAACTATTTTATCTACATTTGCTGTTGTTATATCTGCAAACTTCTTTGTTCCTTCATCAGTAAATTGAAGTGCTACTACATAATCCTTTATAGTTCCGGAATCATCAACACCTGCAGTTGCATTCTTAACATCAGAACCATTTAATGCATACTCATATTCTTCGCCGTTTGCATATTTTTCATAGTTCTCTTCATCAAGGAACTCAAGCGAACCCGGTTGTCCAAGCTCAGCAAGAATTTCTCTTGCATCAAAATCCGATGAACCCGATGGTTTTGGAATTTCAACAGTGATTCTGTCATCACCCTCCTGATATACTTCACCTTCAGGGTTATATTCATCAACTCTTCGCTGTAATTTGTCGATTGTTGCAGCGATTTCCTCACTTGTAGGATCCGGAGTCTTAATCTCATATGTTACACTAAGACCACCATTCAAATCCAAACCAAGAGGAATATCGGTAACTTTACCGGTTTTCTCTTTACCTACACCAGCGACAAGCATATATACACCGCCTGCAAAAAGCAAAAGCAAAATAATAATATGCAATATCGACTTGTTTCTTGCCTTTTTCATTTCTTACTCTCCTTCTTCTAATTCAGCCAAAGCTGCCTTTATCATAATTGCGCACTCGATACGCTTTCTCTGCAATTCACATCCGATGTCATACGCATCCAAAATGCTGTTATGGAACTGATACGAATTTGCCGCACCGCCACTACAGTAAAACCTTGCATAACAGTCTTTGCATTTTTCTTTTGCATATACATTACACATCTTGAACTCATCAACTAAATCATTTTTTTGAATTCCGTTATATATATCACCCAATTTAAACTCTTCATTTCCGACAAACTGGTGACATGGATATAACTCTCCTGTAGGTGTAACTGCCAAATATTCCGTACCTGAACCACATCCTGATAATCTCTTGTAGACACATGGTCCTCCGGTCAAATCCAGCATATAGTGGAAAAATGTAACCGGTTTTCCCTTTTTATGTCTGTCTATGATATCAACTGCCAGTTTATCATATTCCTGACAGATTTTTTCTATATCTTCTTCTCTTATGGCATATTCACTCTCATCCGGCGAAACCACAGGTTCAATAGAAATCTCTTTAAATCCTAAATCAGCCATATGCTTGAAATCTTCTGTAAAATCAAGATTATTTCTTGTGAATGTGCCTCTTACATAATAGCTTTTATCTCCCCTGCTTTCCACGAACTTTTTAAATTTCGGAACTATTATATCATAGCTTCCTTTTCCGTTTCGTGAAGGTCTCATGAGATCATTTACTTCTTTTCTTCCATCCAGGCTCAATACAACATTAGATATTTCTCTGTTACAGAAATCTATAACTTCATCATTTAACAACATACCATTTGTAGTAAGTGTAAATCTGAAGTTCTTGCCGGCTTCCTTCTCTCTGCTTCTTCCGTAAGCAACCAGCTCCTTTACAACATCAAAGTTCATAAGCGGTTCTCCACCGAAGAAATCAACTTCAAGATTAACCCTGTTACCTGAATTTTCTATCAAAAAGTCAAGTGCTTTTTTGCCTACCTCCAGGCTCATCAATTCTCTTTTTTGTCCATGATACTCACCTTCATCCGCAAAGCAGTATTTGCAGGCAAGATTACAATCATGTGCTATATGTAAGCATAATGCCTTGACAACCGTTTTTCTTTTCTTATGATCAATTATTATGTCCTTGTAAACGTCTTCGGTAAAAAGCTGTCCTTCTTTTTTAAGCTCTTCTATATCTTCACACGCTTCAAGAATATCTTTTTCTGTATACAATTCTCCGTACTTTGAACGAATTGCGGCAACAATTTCATCTTGTGATTTTCCCTCATACATTTCAATAATGTCATAACAAAGGTCATCAACAACATGTACACTGCCACTACATACATCAAGTACAATATTGTACCCATTATTCTTATATTGATGAATCATAATGGTGCTCCCAAATCATTTAAATTATTGAACGACTAAAAGAGGACTATCAAAAGACGGTCCCCTCTTAGTGATTTTTCTTAATTATAAATTATTTATTTTCGCAGCTCTGATTACCAACTGTGCAGCTTGTCTTACAAGCTGACTGACATGAAGTCTGGCACTCGCCGCAGCCACCCTTTACGATTGTGCTGTTTAATGTCTTGTTTGTTAAAGTTTTAATTCTCTTCATTTTGTCTTCCTCCTGAATTTATTTTAAAAAATATGTATCTTTTTAAATGCCATAGCACCTTGCATTATAACATAATAATGCAACAAATAAAAGCATTTTTTAACTTATCATTCCACCCAGCATTCCACCACCTGAACATAGTACAACAACAATAAGTCCATGGCTTAAAAGCTGCGAGCTGTCATGGTAAACACATACAGAAATAAGACATATAATAAGCGAATATATTAATCCTGTCAAAAGTCCCCATATGTATTTTTTTGTTCTCATTCCTTTTCCGGCTACAAAACCGCCAATTGCTGTGGAAACAAGATAAGTTACTGTTATCATTGCCGTCATAACATTTTCTGATATGCCCATTTTAAAGCTGATATATGCTGCAAGCATAAGAAATACGCCTGTTATCAGATAAGCAACTCCCAGCGCAATCAGTAATGAAATGTATTTTTTTGCATTTTCCCTTTTAAACTCCATAAACACTTTATGCCTTTTATATATTCCTTTATATAATCTATTTATGAAGTTTAATTTTTATTCTATAAACTGACTTATTTATGTTTTTGTTTATATTAAAGTTATTGTGTTTTTGTTGCAGTTTTGGTTTCAGAATCTGTTTTTACCGTTCTCGTTGCAGTTTTGGTTTCAGAATCTGTTTTTTCTGTTTTTGTTGCTGTTTTTGTTTCAACAGCTTTTTTTGCAGTTTTATTTTTATTCGTTGATTCTTCTGTTATTTCTCCTGCCTTCATAAGTGCGGTCTTTGTAATAACAGGTCCGACAAGCTCATAAATTACTACACCACAAAGTACAACGGTTCTGATTTTTGAACCATATTCCGGAAATGCCGCAGCCGCTGATGTGGCAAGACCTATGGCAACACCTTCCTGTGGAACAAGCGTAAATCCTAGGTATTTACTGACAACCTTTGGTGCTTTCGAAATTTTAGCACCCAATGCAGCACCAAGTACCTTTCCAACAACACGTCCGACAACATATACAACTCCTACAATTCCAACTGATTTCAGGACATTCAAATCAAGTGATGCGCCTGATATGATGAAAAACATCATATAAACAGGTGGAACAATTCTGTCAAGTGGCTCATATATTTTTTCTCTGAATTTTGAGAAATTAACAAATACCATACTAAGCATCATACATGCAAGCAAAGATGAAAAGCCAACCATGTTTGATATACCGACACACAAACATATCATCATGATTGTAATGGCAAGTCTGTTCCCTCTGCCCGTGTAAAATTTGACAGCGTAAACCATAATAAATCCCAACAATGCACCAAATGCCAATCCGCCTATTATTTCTATGCACGGATCAACAAGCAATTTTCCGATAGACGCATTTCCGTGAGAGCTTATTACATTTGCTATAGCCATAGATATACCAAACGCCATCAATGCAACCGCATCATCAAGAGCTACAACCGGTAAAAGTGTATTTGTAACAGGTCCTTTTGATTTGTACTGTTTTACTATCATTAATGTAGATGCCGCAGCTGTTGCCGAAGCAATAGCACCCATTGCAAGAGCAAATGTAACATCATATCCCAACGCCAGCAAAATACCGTCAACTACCGTAACCGCTCCAAGCCCTTCTAACACGCCTATCACAATTGGTGCTTTTCCAACTTTTTTCAAAAAGCTGATTTTAAATTCGGCACCGATTGAAAATGCTATACAGCCAAGTGCAAAATCCGTTACGATAGACATCTTATCAAGCAATTCTGTTGTCAAAATCCTAAGACAATTTGGTCCTATAAGTAATCCGATTACCAGATATCCCGTGACATTAGGTAATTTCAGCTTTTTTACAATTTTGCCGGCAATAAGTGCTGCAAACAGCATTAAGGCAAAATATGTAAATGTATTGAGTTCCATATTTTTTAAGCCCCCAATCCCTCAACAAATGTTACAGGTACAGCAAACATAATACCTGTATTTGGTTCATCGAGGCCAATAACATTTCTGATGATTTTTCTTGCTGCAACCATTTCCTCATCAGACATAACAAAAAGCATTGTTTTTACAGTTTCGTTTTCGTCGTCATCTGCAAGAATTGCTTTTAACATTCCAAATATAGGAAGATCATCCATCTGCTCTATTATACTTGCCATACCTGTTCCATCAAGTATTGTACCGCCATGAATACCTTCCTCAGCAAGTTCCTTACATATCTCTGTTACAAAATCAGCTTTTTTCAAAATAACAATTAATAAATTCATACTTCAAACTCCTTATATCAGCGTTTTAATTTCTGTCATAACATCATAAATCTGTTTTACATATTCTTTAATTGTTTCATTTGGCCGGATCAAATCAATAACCATTACAGGATACATTCCTGCCTTACCGGACGAAACAATACCGTTTATTGAATCCTCCACTGCAATAGCATTTTCAGGCTTTACATTTAGCACTTCACATGCCTTAAGATAAATATCCGGAGCCGGTTTTCCGTTTGGAACCATATCCCCAAAAATCAATTTATCAAAATATTTAAGAATATCATGCTCTGTCAACAATTTTTCAGCTCTGTCACGTACTGTGGACGTTGCCAGACCGATTTTTATATTTTTATCTTTTAAGTAGCTTAGTGTTTCTACAACACCGGGCTTTAGCTCCACTCCGTTTTTTTGAATATATGCGTCCAAGCGTCCAAGCATTTTTTCTCTGTATTCAAAATAATCAATTCCCATACCGATTATTTCTTCAAAAGCTTTCTTGTTTGTATATTTGTTTCCGCCTGCTATCCTGTCACAAGCCTTATTCATTAACTCCTCTGGAATTCCCCTTGCAAGCCCTTCTTCTAACTGAAACCTTCTATACAACTTCTCTGTGTCAAATATGACACCATCCATGTCAAACACTACTGCTTCAAACATTATTTTATCCTACACTTTTCTGTTTTTTATAATATAAAATTCAATTTATCAATTTACTTTTACACAAATTGCTGAATAATTGTCAGTTGTACTCATATCCGCCTTAGAAACAACTATCTTTTCCATTTCCTTAAGCCATTGTTCAGCATTTTCAGTAGTATTATACAAATTCATCATTTCATCTTCTGTAACATACTCCCAGAAACCATCCGTCATTAAAGCAAAACCATGACCTGATTCTATCTCTAACACGCCACTTAGTTCAAATGATTTTTTTCCCCATTCGGCTCCCATAACTCTTAAAAGTTTATTCCTGTCGTTGTGATTTCGTAATTCTTTCTCTGTAATCTCACCCATATCAAGAAGAACCTGAACAAGACTGTGATCCCTTGTTCTCTCATATTTAGTGCCGCTTGAATATATATGATACAACCTGCTGTCTCCTATATGTGCCCATTTTACCTGTTCATCCGATACTACCAGAACAACAACCGTTGTTTTCATTGCATTCGTCATATTTTTTTCTTTTTGGAGTTTTAGCAATTCTTCCTGTGCCAGATTAATTGCCTTAGAAAGAAAATCTGAACTGTTGCCGTTTTTCTCAAAATAATCGCATATAGTATCAGCAACCAGTTTGGATGCAATCTCACCACACTCATGACCACCTAAACCATCGCAAAGCACGAAACATTTATCATCATTATGTGAAGACATCTTTATGAAATCCTCATTATTATCCCTTCCTCCTGGGTTTGTCAGCATCGCGACATCTATCATATATACCTCCATTGTATATCTATTTTGTATTCAAGTTTATCTGAATTACAATTACAACTATGTCTTCTAACAACTTTCCTCGTCAAATTATAAAACTACAAGTACGGTTTTGCAACCATACTTGTAGTTTTATTTTTTATAATTTATTAATCTTCTTTTTTATTTTTAATAAGAACTACTATTACACCGGCTACAACTGCCAGAACTCCTGCTCCAATAATAAGCCATACCCACCATGCTATTGCTGATGAACCATATCTGAAGTTTATTGTCTGTGTAGCCTCATTTCCGGCTTCATCAATAGCATTCATGACAAGTTCATATGAACCTCTCTTGTCTATAGTAAGAGAACATGCGTTAGAAGAAATATTAACTGCATCCCCATTTAATGTTACTGACTGCAATTTATCCTCATCTAACTGAAGTGTAATATCAATATTATATATTTCCTTCTTTATCTCTCCATCCTCAACGCCGGTTACGATAAATACAGGAGCTTTTGTATCGAGTGTAAACTTAATCGATTTCTCACTTGAATTTCCAAGCTCATCAACTGCCTCTATAAGCAATGTATATACTCCGTCCTCGACAGCAGACTCTCCGTCATATTCGCTACCATTCAGGTACATATGAATATCACATACTGTAAGGTCTGATACTAAATTATCAAGTTCATCTTCCCACTTAAATTCCTTTAATACCTTACCATCGTACTTTGATAAATCTCCGATAATAGGAGCTGTCTTATCTACAATAAAGTGAACACTCTCTGATGTTGTGTTTCCTGCAACATCTACTGCAGTTACCGAAACATCGTATATGCCATCCTCTTTAAATTTCTGCGTAATCAACGTTGGATTTGCAGCCTGATTAATAACACCAAAATCAATTGTATTAACCTTTCCTGTGATATCAGTTCTGGTTCCGTTTATTGTTATTTTCTTTGATGAATAGAAATCGTCTGTTATGCGTGCAAGGAAATCTACAACATTCTTTGTCTTGTCATAATTCTTAACGCCTTCAAGTATAATTTCAGGTGCTTCGCGGTCAATGGTGAATGTCTGACTCATAGTTGCTGTATGACCTACTCTGTCATGTGCATTGAACTCAAATCTGTATATACCCGAATCAACAAGTGATTCTGTCAAAGATGTTTCTCTGCCTGTAAGCGTCATATCAACAGTCCTTAAAAGTTGTTCATCCATACCGTCACCGGCTTTTCTGTATATAGATACTGTTGCTCCGGCATCCCACCAGAATGCTTCCTGAACTGAGAATGTCACACCAACAGAATTTGCAGATGTTCCTCCGCCTGAAATTCCACCTATGTTAAGTACAGGTGCAGCTGTATCAACTCTGAAATTAACAGTCTTTGGTTCACTTTGGTTATTAGCCATATCACCTGCTATAAAGCTTACTGAATAATCAGCCTCTTCAGCAAATGCAAATGAAGTTCCCGATACTCTTACATAATCTGAATCCGTCTCAGCCTGGTCAGGTTTCTTCATCTTAACCTTCATGTTAACGTCATTGCTGTCAAATGTCATATCAGAAACACTTATTCCAACATTGGCTGGAGTTGTAAGATCAATCTGCTCCGGTCCTCTAACCATTCCATTAATCAATGTTGTTACAACAGGTGGTGTCTTATCCACAACAAATTCAACAGATATTGGTTTCGATGCATTTCCTGTTTTATCAGTTGCAGTTAAAACAATTGTATGTTTACGTTCATCTGATAATGTCAATTCACCAAATCTTGTATATCCTGAATTCGACCACTTAGGGCTTACAACAGTGCCATTATCTGTAACAACTACATCTTTAAGCAATAAGTTTTCATCATAACAGATTAATTCTAATGTTACATCTGATTTGTAATAATAATCTGTTCCGTCATCTCTTGTGGCTTTGCCACCCGGTGTTCCCGATACAATATAAAGGTCTGTCTCAGGTGCGGTATTATCAACCGTAAATGTTACAGTCTTGGAATAGCCTATATTTCCGGCCTTGTCTGTTGCCTTTACTTTAACTGAATATTCACCATCATCGGCAACTCCCTCAGCATTTTTCTTTACTGTATATGAAATGCTTCGTTCAATATTTGTTTCAATAGCTTCACCTGCTGAATAGCTTATAACCTTTTTATCTACTGTTCCGTTAGGATATTTTACACTCATCTCTATCTCTGCAAGTGTAAGATTATCCTTAACATCAGATTTAATAACAGGTACTCCGCCTACCGGAATATCTGTATTTGCTACGCCTTCAATCTTTGGTGTACCCGCATCAGGCTTAGTATTGTCTACATAAGCAACAAAAACATTGTTCTCAGCCATCTCGTTTCCGGCTTCATCAGTTGCATAAAACGTTACTTTAGTTCCCTTTACTGTTTTAGATTCCGGAACTGTTATCTTTCCTGATTTGCTCTCTAAACCGCTTACTGCAATACTCTTTAATGTTCCGTCATCTATTGAATATGATGCAGTATCAAGCTTTGACTCTGCTGCCTGATCACCAGGTTTGATTATATAATCCATCTTGTAATCAGAAATCCATTTTTTCTGAAGATTTGTAACCTTAACCTGCGGCAAAGTCTTGTCATATATAAGCTCACCTAAGGTTTTAGCTGCTTCGTTTGAAGCCTCATCTTTGATAACAACTGTCATTGCACTGTATTTTTCGTTTGCTTCCGCCATCTTTGGAAGTACAAATTTTGCTACAGCTTCATATCTCTTTGTCAATTTATTATAAGTTCTTGAATCATTTACAATTGAACCTATAATATAAGCATCTCCTGTTTCTGTCAGTCTAAGTTCAGGATTTGCTGCAATTTCAGAACCTGATGATGCCTTGACATATACTGTATTTTTATTGTTTGTCTTTATATCCCATGCACTTGACCATACAACCCTGTTACCCTTTGCATCTTCAATATAAACATCATCGATTGACAATGTTTCTTCTGATTTCACAAGGCTTGGAGCAAGCTGATACACAGTAGAATTTCCCGCATTATCAATAGCTTTTATGTATATTGTAAGTCCCGAGTCACCTATATCAGTTTTTTTGATTGAACATGCATACCAATTACCTGTTACGGCAGATGGCGAACCATTTGTATAAACATTCGTGCATGATGAATTCGTATAACTTTGTACCGACTTAATACCCGAGCCGTTTTCATCCTTTACGGTAAATGCATATCTATACTGAATTGATGATGATACCTGAACTGTATATGAACCATCTACGTTAATTGTTCCTTCAAGATCCACATCAGACCATGAACCGTCTGTGTAAGACTGAAGCTTGCCACTTGCTACTACCGGCTCAACATTATCAAAGAAGAATGAACCGATAGATGATGTAGTTGTAGTATCAAAAACCTGTCCGTTTGAATCCTTTATGTAAACATGTATATCCTTAAACTTAACATTTCCTTTTCTTTCAGAATCAAGCATAGAGTTTAATGGTATAGCAACTGTTTTCTTGTAAGTATACAATGAAGTGGAATTATCCATAGCCAGGGAATCCAAATTATCTGCGCTCCAAAGTGTTATCCTATTTCCGTCTTCATCCTCATAAGTTGCACTTATTTCGGCAAATTTATATCCTGAACTTGCTAAAATTGAAAGATAATATTTATTGTTTGTATAATAATATGTCTCAAGATCTACGGCATTATTTCCTGCCTGATCACTCGTTATCTTGCAGCTGCTTACAACTAAAGTCTTATCGACACCTTTAATTTTACCTGTAAATGTTTTTGTAGCCGTATTTTCTGCAAGGTCAGACACTTTAATACCAACTGTCTTATATGAATTATCTAAAGACAAAGCAGAAGTATAATATTTTCCGTCACTTGACTTAGTCAAAGCAGTTTCCGTACCATTCCAACTGAACTTAACAGAATCCTCATCGACACCCACACCAGAATCTGCATCTGACGGTATTGTGAATACCAAGCGATATGTTCTTCCTTTTCCAGTATCTACTGTAATATTGCTGTTTTTATCATATGCACTTACATCTGTCCATGTTGAAGTTTCCTTAACCTGCATCTTAACATCAACATTATTAAGTGATGGTGCTTTTGTATCTCCTGTCTGAATAATTGAACAGGTTTTGTATTTACTCATTGTAATCTTGTTAGCTCCGCCATCCACATATTTAAATGCAACAAAACCGGATCTTATTACTGCTGTTCCTGTAATTTTATCAAGTGCTACGTCAGAAGCCTTTGTTTTCCAATCTCCGAATTCACCACCGTATACCTTATCTATTCCCGGTACACCATTTGCAATATCCCATTCCTCTGAATATGCGTAGCAAAGCGAATAATCAGTAAATGTATTATCTGCTGTGAGCACCTTATATGTGGCTTCACTGCCACCGGCAAGCTTAATATCGTCCTTCCAATAATCCTTTGTTATCTTATTACCACTTTTATCTGCCCAATACACATCAGGAAGTGCATCATTTATATCACCAAGCGTAATAACTCTTACAAGAGTATATTCCATAAGCGCAATATCTTCTTCTGTTACATTTCCCTCTGCAGCAGCAATTGAATACTTTGCATAAATACCAACTACTGATGTATTTGATAACTCTGTAGTTTTATCTTCAGCAAATGCTGTGACATTTTTTTCATACTCATTGAGTTCACTTACAGCACCGGCAACCTTGTAACCAACATTAAATGAAGCTGAGCTAATGTCAGATTCTTTCCATTTAATGGTTGATGCACCTGTTGCGCCATTATTTTTAATCACAACAGCTTTATTATCTGTATAATATGTCTCAGGATCAACATTTTGATATGCAAAATGGTATGCTGTAACGACATCATCTGCATCAGTTTGGGCAACAATGTCTGTCGCAGAAACAGCTATTTCAACTCCCATCTCAAAGGAATTTCCTTCAGCTCTTACATTCTTATCAGACAAAGTGCTTGTGCTTACTGTAACCAAAATCATAGCGAAGGCAAGACAAAGTGCTAAGATTTTGCTTATTTTATTATTTTTACTAAACAATTTCTTCATTTTATTCTCCCCTCCTACAATGTTTCATCTGTATGTATTAACAATACATTATATACTACCTTTGCTTTTGTATTTAACAATGTTGACGACTTGGCAACAGAAAGAACTGAGGTTGCATCACTTACTGAGCTTAATACGCTTGTAGCATCTTCGTCATCATTTATTCGAAGAACATCTGTTGCAGCTTCATCTATATCCATTCGAGGTGCATACGTTGTATCTTCATCTGTTTTCTCCGAAGCAAGTACATCAGTTGCAGCTTCATCTGCTTCTTCCGAAGCAAGCACATCCGTTGCATCTTCATCTGCTTCTTCTGAAGTAAGTACATCGGTTGCGGCTTC
>CALZHV010000012.1 GCA_945787485.1 uncultured Lachnospiraceae bacterium | reverse complement strand
AGCCGATAGAGCTGTTGGCTTTGCTTCAGCATCATGGTATACCTACACGTTTGCTGGATGTTTCGGAAAATGCATTGGTAGGTCTATATTTTGCCTGTCATGATGATGAAAATACAGTGGGAAAAGATGGAGAGGTAATAATTTTTAAGAGTAATGATTCTGACATAGCAAATTATCCAAAAGTAAATGCCATTTGCGCAAGTTATAAATCCAAAGAGCCTGTTACGAATGATAGTGATGACATTATGTTTGTGTATGCACCAAGCTATAGTCTGAGACAGAATATTCAGCGTGGACGTTATATTTTGTTTACAGATTCCATTGTAGATGGGAAAAAGGTGATAGAAGCAATTCCTAAGAATCATAAGAATATAATTGCAAGGTTGATTGTCCCTTCCGGAATAAAGAAGCAGGTAAGACGCGATTTGCGATTGCTGGGAATAAGCAAGGAATTATTATTTCTTGATAACACGGATATGGTATGTAAGGAAATAGCAGAGCGGTTTAGCGACGAAAGGTAAAATATAAATATTAAATGCAATATATAGTTGACTGTGCCGTAACAGAGAAAGGGGTATTAATTTGAAGATTTTTCATTTATCCGATTTGCACATAGGTCTTAAGCTTTTTAACAGAGATTTAAGAGAAGACCAGGAATATATTTTAAATCAAATAGTTGAAAAAGCATCTGATGAAAAGCCGGATGTGATTGTTATTGCCGGGGATATTTATGATAAAGCTGTTCCGTCGGCGGAAAGCTGTGAGATATTCGACAAATTTACGGGAGCTTTATATAAAGCTGTACCAAAGGCTACTGTTATGATGATAAGCGGAAATCATGATAGTGCACCAAGAATAAATCTGTTCAGAAGTGTTCTTGCGAGTAAAAATTTTTATATGATTGGAAATCCACCTATGCAGCCTGATGAGCATATCGAAAAAGTTCGTTTGGAGGATGCTTTTGGTGCGGTTAATTTTTATCTTTTGCCGTTTGTAAAACCATCTATGGTAAAGCAGATAGTCGGAACGGATGAAAAAGGCAATAATTTTTCATATAATGAAAGTGTAAAGAGGCTTATCGAACGTGAAAATATCGATACAAATGAAAGAAATGTACTTGTAAGTCACCAGCTTTATTTACCTAAGGGGGTTAAAGCTGATGAGATAGAGAGAATGGATTCTGAAATACGTACAGTCGGAAATATTGATGAAGTAAGCTCGCAGGTTCTTGTGAAATTTGATTATGCTGCTTTGGGACATATTCATAAGCCTATGAAAGTGGGTAGTGATTTTTACAGGTATTGCGGAACACCGCTTGCATGCTCGGTAAGTGAGCAGGGACAGAAAAAGGGCATTATAGTTGTCGAAATGAAAGAAAAAGGAAATGTTTCTACATCGGTAATCCCGCTTGCTCCTTTGCGTGAAGTTAAGGTTATCAGGGATACATTGGACGAAGCTTTAAAGCAGGCTGGCGATGATTATGTTTCGGTTGTGCTTACGGATAAAGTGGATTTGGATGTTATAGATATGCAGGACAGACTGAGAAATGCATTCCCAAATCTGTTGGAAATCAAGAGAGAATGTGTAGAAAAAGCAAACTATGGACATAAAATTGCAGAAGAAAAAGATCTGGATCCGTTTGAACTTTGCAACGTATTTTTGGATACGGCAGGAATAACGGATGATGAAAAGGATTTGCTTATGGATGTAATAAATACAGTTAAGGGGGTGTAGCATGAAACCAATATTATTGAAAATTCAGTCTTTTGGCTCGTATGGAAAAGAGACAATAATTGATTTCACATGCCCGGGGCAAAATCTTTTTCTGATTACAGGTGATACAGGAGCCGGAAAATCGACGATATTTGATGCCATTGTATTTGCTTTGTATGGTGAAGCAAGCTCCGAGCACAACAAAAAGTCAGGAATGATTTTTCAGAGTCAGTATGTAGATGAAGCTTTGTCACCGTATGTAACGTTGGAATTTGAGGAAAATAATCAGACGTATACAATTACAAGAGTGCCAAGTCATATCAGATTGGCAAAGCGTGGAGGCGGTCTTACAAACGGAGCTCCAAGCGTGGAACTTATTATGCCTGACGGAAGGGCATATCCTGCAAAGGAAGCTGATGCAAAAATAGTCGATATACTTGGGCTTACAAAAGCGCAGTTTATGCAGGTTGCAATGATAGCACAGGGTGAATTTATGGATTCATTAAGGGCAAGGTCATCTGATAAAAAATTAA
The DNA here is from genome assembly GCA_945787485.1 of uncultured Lachnospiraceae bacterium. Classification (GTDB taxonomy): domain Bacteria; phylum Bacillota; class Clostridia; order Lachnospirales; family Lachnospiraceae; genus Coprococcus_C. The sequence continues at coordinate 20,045 of CALZHV010000012.1, read as the reverse complement.
TTTTCAGAAGACTTTTTAAAACTGAAATATATGAGCAGATTGTTGAGGAATTTGCCAAAAGAAAAAAAGAAAAAGAAGTCGATATGTCAAAAATAAAAACTGCGTGTCAGACTGAAATAAATCATATAGATGCTCCTGATGATTTTTTGTTTTGCGACGAGATAAATGCGTTAAAGTATAAAATCATAAATGCAAAAAGTCTGTCTATCACAGATATGGAAGCTTTATTGGATAAGGTTTCACAATTGCTAACTTATCTTGAAGACAGTAAAAAAGAAATAAATAAAAAATACGAAGAAAAAAATAAAATCTATCTCGGAAAAAGAGATGCCTTGAACGAAGCAAAAATAATTGAAGAACGATTTGCTGAAGCAGATATGGCAAAGGCAGAGCTTGAAGCATGTGAAGAGGAAGCACCGGATATTGATAATAAAAGAATTCTTGTCAAAAAAATATCAAAATCTTATGAGGCAAAGCTTTTGTTTGAGCATTATATTGAATGTGAGAATGAAGTTAATCAGATTGAAAAGAAGCTTGATGAAGCAAAGCAGGAGCTGCCTGAGTTGATAGAAAACTATAATCAATGTGTTGCTGATGAGCAGGAAAAAAATAAGATATATGAAAATGCAACGGGTGAATTCAATAAGCAAAAAAGTCTTGTTGTAAATGCTTTGGAGCTGTTTGAAAAAATCGATGAAAATATTCTCAAGCATCAGGCTAAAACAAAAGAACTTGATGCTGCACAGAAGGAAATGAATGACTGTAAGAAGCAGCTTGACGATGCATTGGTTCTTGAAAATTCTTATAATGAAAAAATAGATGAACTTCAAAATGCAGATGCACTGCTTGTAAAAGCAGAAAACAAGCTTTCCGAAGGCGATAGAATTTTTGCTGAAATAAACAAAGCAGGAAAAATTCAAAAGGAAATAGATGAAAAGAATAAGTCTTATGGAGAAATTCAAAAAAAATATCAGGAAATATCAGAAAAATATAAGCTCATAAATGAAGAATATGAAGTAAAAAGTAATAAGTTTTTTGATGCACAGGCAGGTATTTTAGCTAAACAATTAAAGCCGGGGGAACAGTGTCCTGTATGTGGTTCGACAGAGCACCCTAGCATACATGCCTTTGTTGATTTTGATGAAGATATAAGCAAGGGCAAGCTTGATAAATTGCAAAATAAAGTAAGTAAGGTGAGAGAAGAAAGGGAAAAAGCCGCTTCACAGGCAAATGTTATCAAGGGAATATGCGACGAAAAGAATAAGCTTTATGATGAACTTGTTAATAATATTGAGGAAAGTGTATTTGAGTATAAAATAATCAATAAAAAGGATGCGGATATTAATGAAATAGAAGCGGCATTTACCAAATGGTATGAGGAACAAAAGTGTGTAGTTGAATTAAGAAAAGCTGATGCAGATTTGTTGGCAAAGACAAGAAAAAACGCACAAGAGCTTGTACAATCAAAGAAGCAGCTTGAAGATAATGCTAAACATTCAGAGAAAGAATATAATGATAAAAAAGCTGAGCTTGAAGGCATAAATCAGGCAATCAAAGCACAGGAAGGTTTAAAAGTATTTGCTGACAGAAACGAAGCAAACGTAAAGCTTAAGAAAGAAGAAGAAAAATATAAAATAGAAAAAGAAAGCTATGAGCAGGTTAAAAAAAGACTTGATAGTTTAAATAAGGCAAAGAATAATGTTGAAGTTTTAATCAATGAATATACTGGCAGTTTGCCTGAAAAGAAAGCTTTGTTAAATAAAAATAAGAGCGAATATGATGCATTTGTGGCAGACAACGGTATTTCTTATGATGAATGGAAGGAAATTGTTGATAATTACGATAAGGATACAGCTTCAATTGAGAAGCTTATCACCGATTTTGATAAAAAGAAATCTGCGGCAAAAACTACTTATGATAACGCAAACAATTTCCTAAAGGATAAAAAGCGCCCTGATATGGATAAAATGGATGAAGAATGTAAAGCTTCCGAAAATGAAGTAAAGTCTGTTTCACAGGCAAGAGAAAATATAAATCAAACATTTGAGACGAACAAAAAGGCCTATAAAATGTTGTGCAGTAATATACAAGACAGAAAAGTTATACTTGAAGAACACAACAAATTAGAACGTCTTTATTCTCTTTTGTCAGGTAAGGTTACAGGTTCAAGAATGGATTTGGAGACATTTGTTCAAAGATATTACATGGAAAAGATTCTTGCGGCAGCTAATGCAAGATTTCTTGAAATGTCAGCAGGTCAGTTTGAACTTAGAATGGTTAATATAGATGATGCCGGTTCAGGAAGCAACAAAGGTCTTGATTTGATGGTATATTCAAATGTTACGGGCAGAGAAAGAGAGATAAGAACTCTTTCCGGCGGAGAGTCATTTATGGCGGCATTGGCACTTTCTTTGGGAATGGGCGATTTGATTCAGACAAATTCGTCGGCTATTAATCTTGATATCATGTTTATAGATGAAGGCTTTGGTTCTCTTGATGACTATTCGCGTAGTCAGGCAGTAAAGGTGCTTAAGGAAATGGCAGGAAGTACAAAATTAATTGGTATCATATCTCATGTAACTGAGCTTAAACAGGAAATTGATGACCAGTTAGTTGTTACAAAAGATGATAACGGTAGTCATATAAGCTGGCAGTGCAGTTGACATAACATTAAAACCCCGATATCCGTTTGAGTATGGATATTGGGGTTTTTAGAATTTTATATTATGGGTATTGCCGGCTTCATGTTATTTTATTTTTATTGTTGCCGATTTTCATTTTATTTAATTTTTAATTGTTGCCGGCTTCCATTGTAATTTGGTGGTTTTTGCACTTGAAAATAACATCTTTACATGCATCCTGAACAATGTATAGCTCCTGCCCCATGGATACACGTACACCGGGATAAACGGTACCGGTAATTACAACGGTGGCTTCGGATTTTGCTCTTTCTATTTGTTCATTAAGATAATTCAGATGATCCTCAAGCTTTTTCAGTTCGGTGTTTACCACGACTTTCGCACGAATTATTTTCATTCGGATTGCTTCGGTTTGTTTAGTTCGCTTGCAACCCTCTATTGCATCAGAAACTTTTAAGTTTTTGTCGAGAAGCTCCATATCGGAAGTGTATTTTTTAACCTGATTTGCAATTTCATTTGCCTGACGGATGTGTTCAGGGATAACACCTGCCTGGAGTATCGTTGCAACGTCGTGTTCATTTCCGGCGTTTTTTGCAACTATTCCATGCATGGCAAATACTTTTCCTCCGACAATAACACCTTTTTTTGCGGTCACAAAAATCTGTTGTTTTGAAGAAACATTGCAGTCTAAAAGTGAATCCGCATAAATGTTTCCTTCTGCACTTAATGTACATCTTTCCACAAAGCTTATTGCTATGTCACCCTTTGCGGTAATAATGCATTTGTCACGCCCCTGTACACCTTTTCTTATTGTAATGTTCCCGCCGGAATTAAGCTGGCAGCTACCGACATGTCCGTGAACGAAAATGTTTCCGTCGGCGTCTATCTTAAGACCGCTTCTGACATCCCCGGTAACTTCGACATCGCCGTTAAATTTGATGTTACCGTGCTCAATATCCAAATCTCCTTTGATAACATATATTTTATCTACGATGACTCTGTCGTTATTCATGTATATTCGACCTGCAAAGGAAGCTCTGTATTCACGACCGTCTTCACTAACGGTAAAGCCTTTGCCTTTAAGCCTCGGAGCGGGTTTTCCTTTTACAGGCGGTAACATTTCAGAAAAAACGGTGTATCCGTATTCGCCGGAGGTTGGAGGAATGTAAATCGCAAAAAGCTCATTTTCCTCAACCATGGCAAGCTTTAAAGAGTTGTAGTAATCAACAGTGCCATCCGAATTGATAGCAGGCTTGGATTTTGCGTCCTCAAGCGCAATCAGGTATTGATAAAAACCGTCGCGTCCGTTTATAGCTTCTTTTCCGCGTGCGACGATGACTTCCTGACCATACGCAACGCTTTCAACCAATGCGTTTATTGCGGCGTCATTTATGCCTGAGCTAATACCGTTTTCTTTTAGATATGCATGTATAAATTCGGATGTAAATGATATATTTTCATCGCCCTCCGGAACTTTTAAGGTAAGAGAAACCCACATATGATGTTTGTCAATATTTAATACAACCCAATCCTTTTCCATGCATACCACCTCCTTGTAAAAAAGCTCCTTCTTTATATATTTCGGCATAAGTAAGCGTGATGTTGATGTGAAATGATATTTTTTTAATAAAATCGTTATCATTGTTTACAAAAAACAAATATGCTAGAATAAGTGGTACATGTAATTTAAGATGTTTAATTGAAAATAAATAGTACTTAATAAGGTTTTATACAAGAGGAGAAAAAATGACTGAAAAGAAACTGAAGGAAAATAACAATAAATCAGATGACAAGGAGAAAAGGGCTAAAGAAAGAGCTGATAGGAAAGCCGAAAAAAAGGCAAAAACAAATAAATACACTTTTTCACTTTCAACTGTATATACAAGAATATATGCCGAGGCTGAAAAGTCAGACGGAGAAAAGAAAAATAATTTAAAATGGAAAGAAACCGCAAACTGGATTATTTCCAATAAAAAAACAAAACAGGATATAGCAACAATTCAATGTTACGGAGTAAATGAAAACAAAGAGCTTGAGATAAGCTATGAGATAGTAAATGAAGAGGATTTTGTAAAGCATTTTAAAGAAGGCATGAAGGAACTGATAAATGTTTTTTTCAGCTTTGAGAGTGAAATTAATTACGTTATTTTAAAAGAAAAGGCTTTTAGCAAAACAGAAAAGAATGCAAATGCAGAAATTGGATTTGTAGAAGAAAAACCGGGATTCTGGGTGTATCAGAGACCAAAGTCTAACTGGCTTGCCACATATATGTGTTGCGGTATCGCACTCGGAACGATTTATGGATACAGCAACAATCATTATATTATAGGAATGCTTGCAGGGGTTAGTATAGGTACGGCAATCGGTGCAATTTTAGATGCCGCACTTAGATTTAAGCTTAATAAGCAAAGAGAAGAACATAATGAACGTTATGGCATTATAGACAACAAAAATAAAAAAGCTGAAAAAACTGACAGTAAATAGAGAAAGCTTATAATAACTGAGAACAGTCGAGGTGACAAATATGTTAAATATTGTATTACATGAACCTGAGATGCCGGCGAATACAGGCAATATAGGAAGAACCTGTGTGGCGGCGGGAATGAGACTTCATCTTATAGAACCAATGGGTTTTAGGATAAATGACAAAACGGTAAAAAGAGCAGGGCTTGATTATTGGCCAAGACTTGATGTTACAATATACAATGATTGGAATGATTTTCTTGTCAAAAATCCAAACGCAAAAATATACATGGCAACGACGAAATCAAAGCAAAAATATACGGATGTAAAATATGAAGAAGATGCATTTATAATGTTTGGCAAAGAAAGTGCAGGAATACCGGAGGAAATTTTGTTGGAATATAAAGAAAATTGCGTGAGAATTCCCATGATGCCCGGAGAAAGGTCTCTTAATTTGTCTAATTCTGTAGCCATAGTGGCATATGAAGCACTGCGTCAGCAGGGCTTTACGGAACTTGAAGCGGAGGGACAATTGCATCATTATGAATGGTAAAATTGCTGAAATAAATGAACCGGCAAAAGTAATTGACTGGCTGGGGAAACCATATTATTCGTTAAATGCATATTTTAAACATGTATATGGAGAAAAATGTTATAAGATTGCCGTTGATGCGGGACTTAGCTGCCCAAACAGGGATGGTAAGCTTGATAATCGGGGATGCATTTTTTGCAGTGCGGGAGGAAGCGGCGATTTTGCAGCAATGATAAACGGCTCGCAAGGAAGATTAAGCATAAAAGAGCAGATTGAACTATATTTAAAACGATTTAATAAAAAAGCAGGTTCAAAATTTGTGATATATTTCCAGGCTTATACCAATACATACGGAGATGTTTTTTATTTGGAAAAAATATTTAAAGCGGCATTGGAATACTCGGATGTGGTGGGTATTTCAATAGCAACAAGACCTGATTGCCTTGGTGAAGAAGTATTGAAACTTCTAAAAGCTTTGAAGGAAATGTACAGTGAAAAATTTATCTGGGTCGAGCTCGGACTTCAGACGATGCATGAAAAAACTGCACAATATATCAGAAGACACTACAGACTCGATGTCTATGAAAAAGCTGTCAGCAGTCTTTCTTCAATCGGAATACCATATATTACTCATATTATAATAGGACTTCCGGGTGAATCAAAAGAGGATATGCTTGCCACTGTCCGATATGTTTGTAACAGAGAAAATAAACCGCAGGGAATCAAATTACAGCTTTTGCATATATTGAAAAATACGGATTTGGAGCAGGAGTATCAAAAGGGCAATGTTAAATTGTTGACTAAAGATAAATATTTAGATATAGTTATATCAATGCTGGAAATAATAGACAGTGATATTGTAATTCACAGAGTTACGGGTGATGGACCTAAGAAAATTCTTGTAGAACCCAAATGGTCTGCAAACAAGAAGGATGTGCTTAATTCATTGCATAAGGCAATGAAGGAAAGATGTGCTATGCAGGGAACAAAATGTAAAGGAGAAAATTATGGATAACAATCAAAATGGTCAGTTTATACAACCTGAAATCAATCAGATGAATGAGCAATTTTATCAACAACCGGAAGAAAATAATGAGCCGGAAAATAAAAAAATGGCAAAGAAAGCTTATTCCAAATATGCTATATTCCTTACTCTGTATGCATTGATTGCATCAATTATACAGGTTGTTGTGTCTACTTTACTTGTGAAAGCTTTTGGGCCGGAAGTAACAAGTGAGTCGTGGTATTCTTTTGGACTTATTATCTTAAGTATGCATGTGTTTGGTTCTTTGTTTATGGGGCTTACGACAATGCATATGGATAAGGCAAATTTAGAAAAGCATAAAATGAAATTCTGGCAATTTATATGCGCAATATTTATGACAGCAGGTTTAGTTGGAGTTGGTGCAGTTATAGGTGCGATAGTTCAGATGATTATTCTTGCGCCTTTTGGCGCAAGTGATGGTGATACAAGCGGTTTGATTAATTTGATGCTCGATTCAAATCCTTTCTGGAGAATTCTTACAGTCGGAATACTTGCACCAATTGTGGAGGAGTTTATTTTAAGAAAAATTTTGGTAGACAGAGTGGTAAAATACGGTGAATGGACTGCTATATTATCATCAGGTGTATTGTTTGGTTTGTTACACGGTAACTTCCAACAATTGTTTTTTGCAACATTCATTGGAATTTTCTTTGCCTACATTTACGTCAGAACGGGCAAAATATGGTATACTATTTTGCTTCATATGATAGTAAATCTTACAACAAGCGTATTTACGATGTATTTTATTTCATTGGTTGATTTAGAAACGTTATATGATATTCAGAAATTAGATCCGTCATCTCAAGAAGCCATGGATTTGATTATGCAGATTCTTCCGGGATTTATGATTTATATGGCATGGGTTTGTTTCCTTGGATTCTGTTGTCTTGTCGGAATAATTCTTTTCATTGTAAACAGAAAGAAATTTTTCCTTGAGAAGAGACCGGATGCAGTTAAAACCAAACCTGTTGCAAATGCTTGGGCAACGCCGGGTATTATTATATTCTTTGTTTATTCTGTAATTATGATAGTGGTAAGTATAGTGTCTGTTATTGTTTAAAGCACTTGAAAATAAAGAATGTATGTAATAATATAATAATGTCATGCAGACATATGATAAATGTAAAGGGGATTAGTGATGAGATTAGTTACAAGATCAGATTTTGACGGACTTGCATGTGGCGCTTTATTAAAAGAAGCAGGAATTATAGATAATTGGAAATTTGCACATCCAAAGGATTTGCAGGACGGTCTGATTCCTATTGATGAAAATGATTGCCTTGCCAATGTGCCATACGTTGAGGGATGTGGATTGTGGTTTGACCATCATTCAAGTGAACACGAGAGACTGCAGCTTGAAGGAAAATATAAAGGCGAAAGCCGAATCACTCCTTCATGTGCAAGAATTATATATGACTATTATGGCGGAGCTGAAAGATTTTCTCATTTTGATGAAATGATGGAAGCTGTTGATAAGGTTGATTCGGGAAATCTTACAATCGACGAAATATTAAATCCTACAGGATGGATTTTGATTGGTTTTCTTATGGATCCGAGAACAGGTCTTGGAAGATGGAGAAACTTCACTATTCCTAATTACAGACTTATGGAAGAGCTTATTGATGCATGCAGAACAATGACTACAGATGAGATTTTGAATTTGCCTGATGTTAAGGAAAGAATTGAAGTATATAATGAACAGACAGAGAAGTTCAAGGAAATGGTTAAAGCTCATACAAGAGTAGAAAAGGATGTAATTATTACAGACCTTAGAGGAGTAGAGCCTATTTACACCGGAAACAGATTTATGATTTATTCATTGTATCCTGAACAAAATATTTCAGTATGGATTGTAAACGGAAAAGGTGGAGTAGGATGCTCAGCAGCTGTTGGATACAGCATTATTAATAAGACTTCGAATGTAGATGTCGGAAGTCTCATGCTTAAGTATGGTGGCGGTGGACACAGAAAAGTGGGAACATGCCAGTTCAGTGATGAAAATATGGAAGAAATGCTTCCAAAACTCATTGATGAAATAGTAAATTATAAAGCGTAAGTTTACATAAACCAGAAATAATATTAAAAGACGGTTAGCTTTAATTTATATGTATCATATTTACCATATTATATGGTAAGGTAGATACGCATTAAAGCCGGCTGTCTTTTTTTTGACCGGAAAATTGTCAGATAAAGCATACAGTATTAGGTTCGCTATTAGTAGTAGTACAAAGGGTATTGATAATGCCTTTTGTAGTACAATTTGTAGCTTTACAGCCTGAATAACAGCATGCTATATTGGCAATGTAATCGATATTTATTTCAGGTTCATGAAACATCATTAATCAGGAAATATTCATTTCAAGATTTCGTTACAAGATTTCATTACAAAAAATTTTGTAAGATTATTCACTACAAAATGTAAAGGCAGGTGACTTAGTGACAGAGTGTATATTTGTTTGCACATTCACATTGATTGCAATGTTATATGACATATTAAGCTATAAAATACCCAATTGGCTTGTCGGGGTTTCGTTGATAACCGGCATTGCTTATTCTTTTGTAAATGGTGGAAAAGAGGGATTGTTATTTAGTGTATGCGGTGTTTTTATTCCAATACTGTTATTGTTTGGTTTGTATTTGCTTGGGGCTTTAGGAGCAGGAGATGTCAAGCTGTTTGCGGCAATAGGTGCATTTGTACAATTGAAGATAATACCTGTAATTTGTATATGCTTTTTGGTGGCGGCTCCGATAGGAATATTGGCTATGTTTCTTAATAAGAAGGAGAAAATGAGATTGTATAAGTTTAAAGTTCGTTTGACAAAAATGCATTTTGCTGTTCCGGTATTCATTGGCACGGCAGTGTATATGATTGGAGGCATATTATATGAACTATAAAATTGGTATTTATGATTCTGATTTTTCATACATGGTTTCTTTTATGGAATATGTCAATTCAAACGAAAGTCTTCCGTATAAAATTTCGGGTTTTTCTTCAGAAAATGCTTTGAATGAATATTTGAGCGAACATACACTTGATGCCTTGCTGTTAGCAGAAAAGTGCAATGCTGATGTCTCAAATATAAAAGTCGTAAAACTTACAGAGGATGCAGGTAGTAAAGATGCAATTTTTAAGTATCAATGTATAGATGACATTCTTCAAAAAATTAATATTGAACCGACCGAAGGAAAAAGCATAATTGTCAAAAAAGCAGAATTAATTGGTGTTTATTCGCCTCTTGGAAGGTGCGGAAAAACCAATTTTGCACATGCGTTATGTGAGCTGCTTGGCAACAGTGTATATTTAGGCTTGGAAGAATATCCGGCATTAAATAAAGGTGGTGAGGGTGGGGAATTCGACCATGACAGGTTTTTGTATTATATCGTAAATCATAATAAAAAAGCAGTGGAAATGTATGAAAATAATTATAAGTTAACAAACATGATAATTCCGGTATGTAAAAATTATGGCGATAACAGAAATATTGATGGCAATTCAATAATTTGGTTCTTTAACGAATTAAAGAATACATTTTTGCTTGATGCCATGATTGTAGATGTCGGAACAGGTGCTATGGAAGATATAAGCTTGTTGAAGTGTTTTGAAAAGCTTTATATTCCGGCGCTTAAAGATGAACGCTCACAAATGAAGCTAAAGCTGTTTGATAAGTATGCACAGGCTGAAAGCATAGGCTATGAGGTTATATATCTCCCGGATGAAAATAGTGAGATTTTAAAGAGAATGCTTAAGAAAGAGGTGTAATTGTGTCACTTTCGGATGATTGCAGAAATGACAAGGATATCGGGAATGATAAGGATATCAGAAACGATATAAAAAAACGTGTATTGGAAAGTCTTGATCTTACCAGAGAACTGAGTGATGAAGAAATAGGAGTTTTCCTTGATAAATGTATACTTGATGACTTGGATGATGAGAGAATTTCACTCAAGGAAAAAATAAGATTAAAAAAAGAAATATTTAATTCCATACGAAGGCTAGATGTAATAACTGAATTTCTCGAAGATGATGAAATAACAGAGATTATGGTAAATGGAACAAAGGAAATATTTATTGAAAAACATGGGAGTATAATCAGGACTGACAAAAAGTTTGAATCAGATGAAAGACTTATGACAGTAGTAAGGCAGATTGTATCGGATTGCAACCGGCGAATAAATGAAGCGCAGCCGATAGTAGATGCAAGACTGTCAGACGGCTCAAGAGTAAATATAGTTATGCAGCCGATATCCTTAGATGGTCCGATAGTAACCATTAGAAAATTTCCGAAGCAAAATATAGGTATAGAAAAATTAATAGAATTAAAAAGCATTGATAAGGATGTAGCAGATTTCTTAGAGTGTCTTGTAAAAGCAGGGTATAATATCTTTATTTCCGGTGGGACCGGTTCCGGTAAAACTACATTTCTAAATGCATTATCAAATTATATACCCAAATCAGAAAGAATAATTACAATAGAAGATTCGGCAGAATTAAGGCTTGAAGGCATAGACAATCTTGTCAGATTAGAGGCAAGAAACGCAAATGTTGAAGGAGAAAACCGGGTAACCATACGTGACCTGATAAAGACAAGCTTAAGAATGAGACCCGACAGGATAGTTATCGGTGAAATCAGAGACAGTGCGGCAATTGACCTTCTTGCTGCGATGAATACAGGACATGACGGAAGTCTGAGCACCGGTCATGCTAATTCGTCATATGACATGCTTAGCAGATTGGAAACAATGGTTTTAATGGGAGTTGATATGCCTGTATCAGCAATACGCATGCAAATAGCAGCTGCCTTGGATATTATTGTGCATTTGGGAAGATTAAGAGATGGTTCAAGGCGGGTTTTGAATATTAGCGAGGTTGATAAAATTATCGATGGTGTAATTACTCTTAATTGTCTGTATCAATTTGAAGAAAAATCATTTGAAAAAGGGCACATAGCTGGAGAACTGGTTAAAAAAGGTGGATTGAAAAACACAGGAAAGCTTGAGGCGGCAGGATTATATGAAAAATATATTCAAAAAAATATGTAAATATAAAGGCGACAAAAAACAAGCAAAAGGAAGGAACAGATTCAGGCAATGTTTTAATATTTATAAAGGCTACAGACCGAATTGCAGGTGGATTATCACAGAGTTATTGAAAATAGCAACATTATGGGGTGCTGTGTCATATTTGATGTTTGATTCGTTTGTTGGTCTGATACCTTCGATTCCGCTGGTTTTAACATTTTATTACTATGATCTAAAAGACTACCATGTTAAACAACATAATAAAATGCTTAGGGATTTTAAGGAAGTAATAACGCTTGTATCAGGTAATCTCAATGCCGGATATTCTTTGGAAAATTCATGGATTATGGCAGGAAAGGAATTCGTAAACGTATTTGGAAACGATAATCAAATGGCAGAAGAGATTGAAATTATAGCACATGGCTTATCCGTCAAACAGAGCTTAACATTTATGCTCCGTTGTCTGGCAGCTAAAAGTGGGATAAATGAAATTGGTGAATTTGCAAATGTCATGGAAATTGCAAACAAATACGGTGGCAATAGCTCAATGATAATTCGACAGACATGTCTTAATATGACGGACAGAAATGCTGTTTCGGAAGAGATAGAAACGCTTATTGCATCAAAAAAGATGGAGGGAAGAATTCTGCTCGCAATGCCATTTATAATGATTGCATATATGAAGCTTACTAATCCCGGCTATATTGAAATAATGTATGAAACTATGTTAGGGAGGATTATCATGTGCTTTTGTATTTTGACGATTATTGCATGTGAAATCTGGATGAAAAGGATTATGAAAATAAATTAAATTATGAAAAAAATAAATAGAAAGGAATTAATCCGGACGCAATATGTGCAAAACGGGTTATTGGGGAAAACATGTTTTATATCGGAATGATAATGGTGATTATTATCTTTGCGCTGTTTATTGTAAGCAGAATAAACTGTAGCAAATATAAGGACACTCAGAAAGGCGACATCGGAATAGTTTTGTTTAATCTGTTAGAAAGCAGAATTAACGTTGAAAAAACAGCAAATAAAATACGCAGAAAAAATGTTGCTTCAAATGATGAAATATCTATCCTTGCAAAAAAACATTTAGTTAAAAATATAAATCTGGTTGTTTATGCTATGTTGGCTACGGGATTGTTAATTATGTTTTCTGCCGTGGCAGGAAGATTTGATAATGACAATACCAATCTTATAACAAGGGACAATGCAGAAGGTTTTGAAAAGAATGTTGATATAAAATTGATGGAAGATGATGAAACAACGGAAATTCAATTGATATGTGAACCAAAAATTTATACAGAAAAAGAATTTTTAACTAAGGCGGACAGGATATTTCAGAATATTGAAAAAAGGCTGTATAAAGATGAAATAAACCACTATATATGCGAGGATATGCAATTTGATGAATATGATGAGTCCGGTTTGCTTGGGATTGTATGGAGTACTGATTACCCTGAATACATTTCATCAACCGGCAGGGTAGATTGGGATAACATACCGGATAAATTGAAGGTTGTAATAACCGCAACTGTTGTATATGAAAGCTATGAAGTGTCAAAGGATTATAACGTTACTTTGATTAAGAAAATGAAGACATCTTTTGAAGCTGCAGAGGAAGAAATAAATAAAATAGAGGAAAGCTACAGGCAGGAAATGCAATTTGTTCTTCCTGATAAAGTCGGAGATATACAGGTAAGCGTAAACAGCAAAGATGAAAAAACAGATATCAAGATATTAGTGATAGGTTTTCTTATCAGTGTGTCAATTGTCTGTTTAAGGAATCGTAGGCTTGATGAAGAAGTGAATGAAATCAAAAATGAATTACTCAGTAAATATCCTGATTTTGTAAATCATTTGTGGTTGTATATTGGCTCCGGAATGACTATAAAACAAAGCTTGCATATGTACGTTAAAGAGTCTGAAAAATGCTATTTAACCAATGAGATTGAATATACCTTAAACCTGATTAATGCCGGCTGTGATGAAGCAATATGCTATGAAAAACTGGGTGTTTATCTTTCCGTTCCCGAATATAGTCGTTTGATGAGCAGAATAAGCCAGAACCTTGTAAAAGGTACAAAAGACATCAGACACTTAATGGAGGAAGAAATTAATGAGTCTTTACGTGCTAAAAAAGAATACGCAAAGCGAAAAGGTGAGGAAGCATCAACAAAAATGCTTGCACCTATGATGATTCTGCTATGTGTCGTTTTGATAACTATAATGACACCTGCGATGATGTCATTTTAAATGAAAAAATTGTTTAAAAAACAATACGTGAATAAGGAGGGCGCTTATGATTAAAACATTTATGCAGTCTGAAGATGGCATGGGTGCCGTAGAAATAATTCTTATAATAATCGTTCTGATTAGTATAGTTGCTATCTTTAGAAATCAAATAACAAGCCTTGTAAATGCAATCTGGAAAAATATAAACAGAGATGCAAAGGATATATATAATTAGCTGATTTTAAACAGATGAAAAGAGGAAGAAGAATATGAAAAATAAAAAAAATAATAATTCAGGGAAGGTTTCAATTTTTTTGTGCCTCTTGATAAGCGGAATGGTTATTCTTGTGGGTACATTCTATCAAATCATTAATATATATAATGCCAAATCGAAATCTGCTATGTCTGCAAGAGGAACTATATCAAGTGCAAAGGCGCAGTATAACAATTATATTTTTGAAAAATATCATATTCTTCTTCTCGATAAAAACTGTGGTGGAAAAGGAGAAGCATTCTTAGAGCAGATAATGGAGAAACAGCTTCAGAAAAATCTTGGCAATCAATTCATTGTATCCTCAGTGAGCTTAAATGAAGGAACGTTTATAGGTGACAACAAGGCGGAAGGCTTGAAAAATCAGATAGACGAATATATGTCATATGTAGTTGTTGATTATAGTATTGATAAGATTTTAACTGCTACAAATGGCAAGGATGGCGAATTAGATAAAGAAGTGTTGGATTCGTTAGACAATTTCGAGTCGGAAGAACAAATCGAAAATAACGCGGAAAATGCTAAATATGATGAAAATGACGAAAAAAAGGAAAATAATGAAAAAATAGAAAATGATATAAATGATAAAAATAATGAAACTGCTACAGTAATAGAAGACCCGAGAGATTTTTTAAAAAGAGTTACACGCACTGGCTTTTTGATGTTTGTTAAGCCTGCGAAAATGGATATTTCAGCAGAAACAGTTGATATAAGTGAAGTCCCGTCAAGAGATTTTACAGTTACGTTTGGTGAGTCTGAGGAAGATATAAACTATGATTTTGACAGCATTTATTTTTTGAAAAAGCTGCTTACAACCAATGATAAATGGGTAGATAATCTCAAGTCAGCCGGAACGGAAATTGTATATGCAAGGAATGTATTTAATTGTGCCACAAATCAGAATGTAAATGAAGATACTGTTTTTAAGTGCGAAATGGAGTATTTGATAGGAGGAAGAAAAAGTGATTATGACAATATGGAATATGTTGTCAGTCAGCTAATATTAATAAGATTTCCAATTGATTTCGTATACCTGCTAAATGACAGTCAAAAGCAGGAAGAGATAGAAGTTGTATCAATCGCAATTGCAGCCGCTACCGGTATTCCGCCGGAGCTTACAGAGGTTTTGATTACAGGTGCATGGTCGTTTGCGGAAGCAATGGCAGATGTGAAAATGCTGTTAAAGGGCAAAAGAATGTCTTTTGTTAAGAATAAAGATAATTGGATTACGGATCTTCAAAATATCGAAGAGTCTCTTGACTCGGAATGTGATGAGGATTTGCTTGGTCTTTGCTATGAGGATTATCTCATGATACTTATGTCTATGCATGCTACAAAATTGCATTACAGAATGCTGGATATTATGCAATTAAATGCGTGTCAGTATGAGGAAAACTTTAGAATAAAAAATTCGCTTGTTGCAATTGATGCAAGCTATGAAATTGATTATAAAAACAAAACATTTTTTGTTAGAGAGGAGGACGGATATTAATAGTAACACGATAGTCTGTCTTAATAACTCCTGCCTTTGCCCATAATAAAAAACCCTCTCCGGTGCAGACCATATGAGGCAGGGGATATTAAGGCAGATTATCAAAAAAATATTATGATAAATAGAAATAAAGGAACTGCAACGATTGAAGCAACACTTGCAATGCCAATATTTATATTTGCAATGATTGCATTATATCATATGGGCATGTGCAAGCTTGCCGAAGGTAAAATATATGAAGCTGCTGTTGAATGTAGTGAATATGTTGCTGAACAGGCATACATAAAAGAGGAATGTCTTATAACACCGTCAATAGTGCTTAGAAGATATATCGATGATAAGGATTTGCTTGAAGCATATATTAAAAACGGATGTTCAGGAATAAGCTTTTTAGGCAGTTATATTGATGATGAGCATATGCTGCATCTGAAGGTTTCCTACACAACTATTATAAATGTGCCATTAATAAATAATTTTGAAAAAATAAAAACTTATGAAATTCAGCAGCGTTGTTATGTAGGCTTTGACAAAATATACGGTACTGGCAATGAGACAGAGGATAAATATGTTTTTGTAACAGAAAATATGGATGTTTATCATATTAGCAGGAGCTGCACACATCTTTCATTGTCTAAAAAGAATGTCAGTTACAAAAATGCCGTTGCACGCAAGTATACGGCATGTGAATTTTGCGCAAAAGGAAAGGACAAAAAGGATTTTGTGATTGTTACGGAGCAGGGAGAAAAATATCATTATAGTTCTTCGTGTTCAGGATTAAAGAGAACAGTAAGACGTGTGCGATTAAGCAGCATACCGGGAGTCGGAGGGTGTTCGAGGTGCACAAGATAACAAATAAGGCTCATTATATGTAAAGTGATAGAGACATCATTAATATTTTATAAGCAAAATGACATGGAGAAAATTAAAATATGAAAAATCAAATTGAAAATGAAGCAAACCGGGGGAGTACAACACTTGAAATGTGTTTTATTATGCCGATTATAATCGCAATAGTATTTATGATAATTATGTTATTTCTTGCATGTATGGATGACGGGATAGTTCAGGGAACAATTTATGAAAATATGTATAAATATTGTCGGAATGAAGAAGAACGTATAATAAAACAAAATATTGAGAATGAAATAAAATCAGCGTCTGTCTTAGATAATGAAATTGATGTTTCAGTAAAAAAAAGTCACGGGAAGCTTACTGTTTATGCTGATGGTAAAGAATATTGTATGGAGATTGATAAATGTACGAATCGATTACGGAGGTGGCAAATATATGGAGATATCATATCGGACTAAGGATATATATAACGTTTTAGAAATAAATTTGGGTCCGTCGAAAAAATTAGAGAAAGACGGGATGCTGTACAGGCTGAAGATGCTTCAGGCGAATGATATTCCGGGACTTTTAAAAATGGATTATGCTGTAGTAAATGAATTGATATGTGTACATTATAATGTAAGCTCAAGATACATTTTAAATCGTATGTTTAAAGTTAAAAAACCGGACGGAATTATATTGCAGCAGATTATGAAGAGTCTGTGCAAAACAGTTGAAAAGCAAAAAAAATATCTGCTTGATGCAAACGATATTGTTTTTGTTCCGGAATATATGTTTTATGATTCGGCAAATGAAAATATCGTAATGATAAATGTACCGGGTTATAACAAAAATTTAAGACTTCAAATGAAGTCCTTTATAGAAGATATAATGAAAATTTACAATCATAATGACAGAACCGGATTAGAGTATATGTATAATTTATATGAGCTGGTATGTTCAGAAAAATTCGAAATGTCTATATTTCAAAAAGATGTTAATTCTTACAAAAAATCAAATCAAAAAACCAAAATAAATATTTTTGAAAGCACAAAACAGATAAATGACATTAAAGAAATAAGCGTTACAAGAGAAATTATACCTTTAAGTAACGGAGAACTTGAAAGTATTGAAATCGGTGGGCAACAAAGGCAGATTATTGTCGGAAGAGAGGCTTCGGAAGCTGATTATCACATTGCATCACAACAGATAAGCCGAATTCATGCATGCATTTATCTGAAAGAAAATCAAATATACATACAGGATAAAAATTCGACAAATGGTACGTTTGTAAATGCAGTTAAGCTAAAGGCACTCAGTGAGGTGAAGCTTAAGCCGGGAGATGTTATTGCTTTTGCAAATGAGGAATTTTATGTTGCTTAAAAATTGCAGGATGAAAAATGAAAAGAAAGAGGGATATGATGAAAAATATTTATAATTACATAAAAAGGATTCTTGTGCTGACCTGTGTTCTTCTTTTTTCGGTGAATATAAGTCTGAACATTGCTAAAGCAAAGCACAATGTGTCTGAGATAAGAATGATTGAAACAGAAGAAATAGGAGAACCGTTACCTCGTGAGCTGGTTGCGGACGCAGATTATTATGTATCATATGCAAAAAATGTAAAATATGGATATAGTACGGTTGGAAAGTTTATTATAAAAACACCTGTAAGTCTCGGAAGAAAAGACTTAAATGCTTTTTGTGTGCAACATAAAGTACAGACACCTGTAGAAAATTCGATATGCAGCAGTGTTAATGTATTTCCGAGTGACATATGTACGAAAATTATGTATTACGGTTGGGGCGGACCTGGACAGTGGAGTGGCTTTAACAACAATGAAAGCTACGGAATTGTAGCAACATCGCTGGCTTTGTCTTATGTATATAATTATCCGACTGAGCCGTTATATAGTGATTGTGAGTTGTTTTATAACTGGGTGCTGCAACAACCTGAGCCGCCTAAATATAATCTGGAATTTTCCACAAAGAGACCGAAGGTATCAATTGAAGGAAATAAGCAAAAAACAGAATATATAACTTTAAACGGAGACGGAAGATTATCTGTTACAATACCATTGCCAAATGGAGTTGTGCTGCATGATGTTACCAATAATCAGGCATTTAAAAATGAAGCCCAAATATATGGAGGTACCGTTTTTTATTTGTCGGCTGATATGGATAATACTGATAAATTTTCTTCGGGTGAATTGACATGTAACGAGCAGGCGTACAGATGCTTATTATTTACAATTAATGATTCTGTCCAACGGCTCATACACCTAGAACCTGCACCAAGACAGGCTGTAACAGGTATTTCCTTTGAATGGCAAAATGTGTATGGTGCATTAAAAATTAAAAAGACATCCGCTTATCCTGAGCTTACAAAAAAACTTGACGGTGCGTACACACTTAAAAATGCCTTGTATTGTTTGTATGAAAACAGTCTTGATGCACAGCTTGACAAAAATAGAAAATATGAGCTTTTTACAGATGACAATGGTGAGGCATATTCAGAAAAAATCATGCCGGGTACATATTACTTAAGGGAGGTTGAGGCTCCAAAGGGGTACAAGGTGGATGATACGATAAACAAGGTGACAATAAAGGCAAAGACAACACAGGATGTGGTGATTCAAAAAGAATTTAAGGAAATTCCATTGTATTATGACGGTGGGTTGATCGTTTGCAAAAAGGATGCCGTAGATGACAGTCCTGTTTCAGATGCAGTATTTGAAATAAAGTATTACGATACGATAACAGGAAAGAAAAGCGATTTTGAAAATGTTGAGCCTGAAAGAGTCTGGCATTTTAAATCTGATAAAAACGGAATAGTGTTATATGATGAAAAATATCTTACGGAAGATTCTGACAAATTATATTATGCAGGCAATAAAGCAGTTTTGCCATTGGGAACTTTAATAATAACTGAAATTGAAGCGCCAAAAGGATATTTAGTGAATGGAAATGTATTCATAACGAAAATAACAAGGGATAAGAAAGAACCGGATATTGTAATTTGTAATCCTGTTACTGTGGATGAAGTTCCGGTGGCACCGTTTGAAATATATAAAACCGATGATGCACAAGATGATAAAAAGAAAAAACCTATAGAACATGCCGGCTTTATGGCATGCAGATTGGATGAACTAAAAAAAGATGAAAATGGGTTATATATATGGGATGAAAGAAAAGCCGTTGATCTTGTATTTGGAACATCAGATATTATGAGCGGTGAAAGTAACTGCAAGGAGCTATTTACGGATGCAAATGGTTATGCCAAAAGTATAAATCTTAAATACGGGACTTATGTTTTGAAAGAGACTACGGTTCCGGAAGGCTATTTGCCGGTCGAGGATATTATATTCACAATTGATAAGGACAGTGCGGTAAATAATCCGTCTAAGCTGTGTTTTGAACTGGTAGACAAAAGAGTTGTAACAGGGCAGATAAAACTTCAAAAATATGGTGTGATTTACAATGAAGATGAGGAAAAGATAGTAGACGGA